>NZ_JBASXC010000022.1:0-9639 GCF_049276775.1 Rhodoluna sp. | reverse complement strand
GGATTGGCCTAAGACAAAGCCAACTACTTGTGAACTTGTCAATACTGCCACAGTGGGGCGTTTCAATGCAAGTTAAAGATCCAGGCTAGGTCTATTCTTTCCACTCCCATGGGGCCATTGAGACCCTAGAAAAACAGGGCCAACCGAGCCCTTGCCACCTTCTCGAACCTGGCCACATCGCCCTTGACCTCGCGAAGCTCCTGGCGGTCCAAAAACATCCCCAGGCTGCCATCTGAATACTCGGCCAAAACACAGGGCTCTTTGCCCGCCGAGGCCTTGAGTTCCGCCTCAGTTCGCTCATTTAGGTGCTTCAGGGCAAAATCAAGCCCGAATTCGGATCGAAGGTCCTTGGTGAGCTGGTCGAAACTGGCCTTTTTGCGGATTGGGGAGTGCGTCACATCGCAGAGCTCACACTTGGCTATTCCGATCAGGTGCCCAAAGAAATACTTGAGCTCCCCCACTATCCCGCCGTCGGCTTTGTATACCCCAACCAGGCGAATTGGCTTTTGCTGATCCATTGCTAGCTAAACCTCTATTTGGGCCTTTTTCTTCCAGCCAAAAAGCTAGAAGGCAACTTCCAGCTGACCAACCACTTGCTCTCCCCCGTAGCTTGCCACCGTGAGCTTTTCGAATAGCTCGTCATAGACCTTTTTGTCGAGCAAACCATGATTGAGAAGCATCTTGATTGCCGCTAGCCCTGCCGGTCTCATGCTGCCATCGGCCACCTTCACGGCGACCCCGTGGCCAGAAGATAGTCCAATGACGAATACTCCCTCGGCCCCGATCTTGGCAAGCATGCCTTTTTCCATCACCATTGTGTCGGAGGCTCCGTGGTCATCAACCACCCAAGGGTTTGAAAGCATGGCATCTCGAATCTCAGTTTCTTCTTGCGCAAACTTCCCTACTGCCCGAGCAAGACCTTGAAGACTCATTAGGTGAAGTGGTGCCCCGCACCCATCAAAGGTTGAGTGTGGGATATTTTCACCCGAGAACTCTTCGATCACTTCAACAATCAGTTTCTGTAGGGGGTGATCTAGCTGCAGGTAGGTTTTGGTGTCCCAACCATTTTGAACACAAGCGGCCAGGAAAGCTGCGTGCTTTCCTGAGCAATTAAATGCAGCCCTTGTTTCAGATGGCGCAGCAGATCGAGCCTTTAGGTTTCCAGGCCAAGCCACCGGGCACTGAAGATCAGCTTCTTTGAGTCCAGCCCCTTCAAGAATTGAAAGAACAATTTGGGTGTGCTCGGGGGTTCCCTGATGCGAGGCGCTCGACATTGCAAGTTCGGCCCCAGAAAGTTTCAAACCTGCACGCCTCATGGCAAGAGCCTGCAGCGGCTTCACAGCCGATCTTGGGTAGATAAGTTTTCGGGAGTTGCCGTGTTCTTGAATGAGCTTGCCGTCAGGCCCAGTTAGGCAAGCAAGTCCGTGGTGACGAGATTCAATAATGCCGGCACGGGTTAGATAGGCAAGCTGCACGGTGTCAGCTACCTGGTAGCCCCAGTTGGAATCAACCATCTTCTAGATTCACCACTTTCTTCTGCCTTCAAGAAACAATCGCGAGTCTATTGCTCTGCCAGACTTATTAGATGCCAATACTAAACAAGGACATGCAGGTCTGTATTTCTCTTGCCGCAAGGCCCACCAACATTGGCACACGGTTTCACAACTTTTTGTATGACGAGCTAGAGCTCAACTTTATTTATAAGGCCTTCACAACCCTTGACCTCGAGGGAGCGGTTAGGGGCATCAGAGCCCTTGGAATCAAAGGGGCATCGATATCGATGACTTTCAAAGAAGCCATCATCCCGATGCTTGATTTCCTAGAGCCATCGGCTGAGGCAATCGAGTCTGTCAACACGGTTGTGAACTCAGGCGGCAAGCTCGTTGGTTCAAACACCGACTTCGAGGCTGTTGCCCAGCTGCTAACCAAATCTCAAATCGACAGTTCATCCAAGGTCTTGGTTCGGGGATCAGGCGGCATGGCAAAAGCTGTAGTTGCCGCCTTCAAGCAAGCCGGCTTTAGCAACCTAACCGTGACTGCCAGAAATCAACAAACCGGTTCAGCCCTAGCTGCCAAATATGGCTACAGCTTCGACCAAGCTTCACTAAACAACCCTGACTTTGATGTTCTGGTGAATGTGACACCCATTGGAATGAGCGGAGCTGACGAATCGGAACTTTCGTTCTCGAAAGAAATGATTGCACACGCAACCACGGTGTTTGATGTTGTGGCGTTTCCTGTTCAGACGCCTTTGGTTATTGAAGCTAAGTCACAAGGTAAGCTCCTGATAACTGGTGCCGAAGTTATCGCCCTGCAGGCTGCAATCCAATTCGAGAAATACACCGGGGTAAAAATAACCCCTGAGCAGATTATTAGGGCGTCTGAGTTTTCTAGATCCAGTTAAACCAAAAACCCCAGTCCGAAGACTGGGGTTTTTGTAAGTAAAAGTATTACTTGGTGATCTTGGTTACAGTTCCTGCACCTACGGTACGGCCACCCTCACGGATAGCAAAACGTAGACCCTCTTCCATGGCGATTGGCTGGATTAGCTCAACCGACATTTCGGTGGTGTCACCAGGCATAACCATTTCGGTTCCTGATGGCAGGGTGATAACACCGGTCACGTCAGTGGTACGGAAGTAGAACTGAGGACGGTAGTTAGCGTAGAACGGGTTGTGACGGCCACCCTCATCCTTGGAAAGGATGTAGACGTTGGCGTCAAAGCCGGTGTGAGGAGTGATCGAACCAGACTTGCAAACAACCTGGCCGCGCTCTACGTCCTCGCGCTTGGTTCCACGTAGAAGTAGTCCAACGTTCTCGCCGGCCTCTGCGTAGTCAAGTAGCTTGCGGAACATCTCGATACCGGTCACGGTGGTCTTCTGCTTCTCGCGGATACCAACGATTTCAACTTCGTCGTTCACGTTAACAGTTCCACGCTCGATCTTGCCAGTGATAACGGTTCCACGACCAGTGATGGTGAAGACGTCTTCAACAGGCATTAGGAAAGGCTTGTCAGTCTCGCGCTTTGGCTCTGGAATGAACTCGTCAACTGCGTCCATTAGCTTCGCTACGGACTCAGCCCACTTAGCGTCACCCTCGAGGGCCTTTAGAGCCGATACCTGAATGACAGGAGCGGTGTCGCCTGGGAACTCGTACTGAGAAAGAAGTTCACGAACCTCAACCTCAACTAGCTCAAGAATTTCTGCGTCATCAACCATGTCGGACTTGTTTAGAGCCACAACGATGTAAGGAACGCCAACCTGCTTTGCAAGTAGTACGTGCTCCTTGGTCTGAGGCATCGGGCCGTCAGTTGCTGCAACCACAAGGATTGCACCATCCATCTGTGCGGCTCCGGTGATCATGTTCTTGATGTAGTCAGCGTGGCCCGGTGCGTCTACGTGAGCGTAGTGGCGCTTCTCGGTCTGGTACTCAACGTGTGAGATGTTGATGGTAATACCGCGCTGCTTCTCCTCTGGGGAGTTGTCGATCTGATCGAAAGCGTAGCTTGCGTTCAGGTCTGGGTGCTTCTCGTGAAGCACCTTTGTAATGGCCGCAGTCAGAGTGGTCTTACCGTGGTCAACGTGACCGATAGTACCGATGTTGACGTGCGGCTTGGTGCGCTCAAATTTCGCCTTAGCCATTTTGGTCCTCCTCAGGACGTTTATAAATCTTTAGACCTTGAGGGCCAAAGGATTTGGGGTTGATTTCTTTTCTTATTCTACAAGATTGTTTGGTCCTTGGAAAAGGACTTATTCGCCCTTGTTCTTCTGGACAATTTCGTCGGCGACGGCTCTAGGGACCTCTGAATAGGCCTCGAAAGTCATCGAGTAGACCGCACGGCCCGAAGTCTTCGAGCGCAGGTCACCGACGTAACCGAACATTTCAGACAGTGGAACCATGGCCGAAACCACCTTGACGCCGGAGGCGTCTTCCATTGACTGAATTTGACCACGACGAGAGTTGAGGTCACCGATGACGTCGCCCATGTATTCCTCTGGGGTTCGTACTTCGACGGCCATCAACGGCTCGAGTAGTACAGGGTTCGCTAGTCTCGAGGCCTCTCTATAGGCCATCGAACCAGCAATCTTAAACGCCATTTCTGACGAGTCAACGTCGTGGTAAGCGCCATCCATCAGGGTGGCCTTAACACCGACAACCGGGTAGCCGGCCAGGGTGCCAACCAGCATGGCGTCCTTGATTCCGGCGTCTACAGACGGGATGTATTCACGAGGAATACGTCCACCGGTGACCTCGTTGACGAATTCGTAAACCTTGTCGCCCTCGACCTCCATTGGCTCGAGCTTGATCTGAATCTTTGCAAACTGTCCAGATCCACCGGTCTGCTTCTTGTGGGTGTAGTCGTATCTTTCAACAACTTTTCTAAGTGTTTCGCGGTAAGCAACCTGAGGCTTACCAACGTTTGCCTCAACCTTGAACTCTCGACGCATACGGTCAACAAGGATGTCGAGGTGAAGCTCACCCATACCTGAGATAACAGTCTGACCCGTTTCCTGATCCTGCTCCACGCGGAAGGTTGGGTCTTCTTCGGCAAGCTTCTGAATAGCTAGACCTAGCTTTTCCTGGTCGCCCTTGGTCTTTGGCTCAATGGCAACGGAAATAACTGGTTCTGGGAAAGTCATCGACTCAAGAACAACAGGGTTAGCCGGGTCACAAAGGGTATCCCCTGTTGTGGTGTCCTTGAGCCCAATTGCCGCGTAGATGTGACCCGCGGTCACAGAATCTACTGGGTTTTCTTTGTTGGCGTGCATCTGGAACAACTTTCCGATGCGCTCTTTCTTGTCTTTGGTGGAGTTCAATACCGCTTCACCGGAAGCTGCCTTACCGGAGTAAACGCGGATGTAAGTCAAGCGACCAAAGAACGGGTGAGACATAACCTTGAAAGCAAGCGCAGAAAACGGTGCGTCTGACTTTGCCTCGCGAGTGAGTTCCTTGGTCTCGTCACGAACGTCTAGACCGACAACTGACTCAACATCTAGAGGAGTTGGTAGGTAGTCAATAACGGCATCAAGCATTGGCTGAACACCCTTGTTCTTAAAGGCGCTTCCGCAAAGAACCGGGTAAATCTGGGAAGAAACGGTTAGCTTGCGGATAGCACCCTTGATCTCGGCGACGGTTAGGTCCTGGCCGGCAAAGAATTTTTCCATGAGGGCATCGTCGGTTTCGGCAACCGCTTCCAGCAACTTAACGCGATACTCGTCAGCCTTGGCCTTCAAATCTGCCGGGATCTCTTCGATCTCGTACTTGGCTCCAAGCTCAACTTCTCCGCGCCAAACGAGGGCACGCATCTCAACTAGGTCAACAACACCTTCGAAGGTGTTCTCAGCTCCGATTGGAAGCTGGATAACTAGAGGTCTTGCACCCAGACGCTTAATGATGGTGTCTACGGTGAAGTAAAAATCTGCTCCTAGCTTGTCCATCTTGTTTACAAAGCAAATGCGAGGAACTTCGTACTTATCAGCCTGACGCCAAACGGTCTCGGACTGTGGCTCAACACCTTCTTTACCGTCGAATACAGCAACGGCTCCATCTAGTACTCGAAGCGAACGCTCTACCTCAACGGTGAAGTCAACGTGGCCCGGTGTATCAATAATGTTGATCTGGTTGTTGTTCCAGAAACAGGTTGTAGCGGCCGAGGTAATGGTGATGCCTCGCTCCTGCTCCTGCTCCATCCAGTCCATGGTGGCTGCACCATCGTGCACCTCACCGATCTTGTGGGTGATACCGGTGTAGTACAAGATGCGCTCAGTGGTGGTTGTCTTACCAGCGTCAATGTGCGCCATGATGCCAATGTTTCGAACCTTATTCAGGTCAGTAAGCACGTCTTGTGCCACGGTTATCCTCCGAAAGTTTTATTGCTTGATAAATCGAGAAAAGTATCTCGACCGGTTTGTAGCTTTTTTCTACCAGCGGTAGTGAGCGAATGCCTTGTTGGATTCGGCCATCTTGTGAGTGTCTTCGCGACGCTTCACAGCAGCACCCAAACCATTTGAGGCATCCAAGATTTCGTTCTGCAGGCGCTCGGTCATGGTCTTTTCACGCCTTGCTTTTGCGTAAGAAACCAACCAGCGCATGGCCAAAGTGTTGGCACGGTGTGCCTTTACTTCAATTGGAACCTGGTAAGTCGATCCACCAACACGGCGTGAGCGAACCTCAACGGTTGGACGCACGTTGTCTAGGGCCTTCTTCAAAAGAACAACGGCTTCGGTGCCGGACTTCTCGTTTGCTCCGTGAAGAGCTCCGTAAACGATGGACTCGGCGATGGACTTCTTGCCATCTAGCAAAATCTTATTTACCAGCTGAGAAACAACAGGGGATCCGTAAACCGGGTCTGCGACAACTGGCTTTTTGGTAACTGGGCCTTTACGAGGCATTTACTTTACTTACCTTTCTTTGCACCGTAGTGGCTGCGAGCCTGCTGACGGTTTTTTACTGCCTGAGTATCAAGGGCTCCGCGAACAATCTTGTAGCGAACACCTGGAAGATCTTTTACACGGCCGCCGCGCACAAGCACCATGGAGTGCTCCTGCAGGTTGTGACCTTCGCCCGGGATGTAGGCGGTTACTTCAATACCGTTGGAGAGCTTCACACGAGCTACCTTACGAAGAGCCGAGTTCGGCTTCTTTGGTGTGGTGGTGTAAACACGAGTACACACACCGCGGCGCTGTGGGCTGGCCTTAAGCGCAGGCGTCTTGGTCTTTGAAACCTTAGCGCTGCGTCCCTTACGGACCAACTGCTGAATTGTTGGCACTACATTCTCCTTGTTATGGCTTTTCTCGCAAAGGAAACCCCTTGAAGAAAATATTCTTTAGTTTGCTCTTTGGCCAAAGATTTGGCCCTTTTTGGCAAGACAATGCGCGCCTAGGGCGCGCTTTGCCAAGCCTAGCTGATTAGGCTCCTAGCGGTCAAATGGTTATTTTGACCCAAAAAGAGGTTCTATTCAGCCGAATCTTCAACACTTACGGCCGCAACCGGCTCATCTTCCATGGAGAAGCTAAGCGATACCTCCGGGGTGGCTTCCTGGGCTATAGCTTCAGCCCCCCACATCCGGTTCGGGTAGCGCTCTTCCTTGGCCTCTTCGGTACCGTCTACCTCGATGTTTCGGTAGGCAGAAAGTCCGGTTCCGGCTGGAATTAGCTTTCCAATGATGACGTTTTCCTTCAGTCCAACCAGTGGATCGGACCTGCGGTCAAGAGCCGCCTGGGTCAGAACCCTCGTGGTCTCCTGGAAGGAGGCTGCCGATAGCCATGACTGAGCAGCCAGGGAGGCACGGGTCATACCCATTACTTCCTGACGAGCAGAGGCGGGCTTCTTACCCTCAGCCACCGCAGCGCGGTTGGCCTGGGTGAAGCGGTTTCGATCGATAATCTCACCGGGCAACATTTCAGTGTCGCCTGAGTCGATAACGGTGACCTTGCCAAGCATCTGACGAACGATAACCTCGAGGTGCTTATCGTGCAGTGGCACACCCTGAGATCCGTAGATCGCCTGAACACCACGGATGATTTCGGCAGCCGCTTCGCGGCTTCCCTTAACCATTAGAACCTCGTGAGGAATTGGAGTTCCATCAACCAGGTAATCTCCGGCCTTGACGGCATCGCCCTTTTCAACCAGTAGGTCATCAGGTGATGTCACCGAGGTAATAGGTGTGTAAGGAGATAGCTTCTTGAATGTCTTCGAAGTGGTTCTAGAGAACGAGTACTGAAGCGCTAGAGCTTCGGCTTCCTTCTCGGCAGCTTCACCGGTTGGACGAACGTAGACGTCGTACTTCTTTGCTCCGGTTGCGGATGCAACTTCAACGATGTCAACGGTTCCAGGCCAGAACGCCATGACGGCGACCTTTCCAGCCTGACGCCATCCAACACGAGCTTCAAGCAAGTCGGTCACACCATTTAGACCCTGGGTGATGTCGTAGGAAATCAATCGCTCAACGCGAACCTTACGACCACCGATGGACTTCAAAATGGTCTGCTTCTTTGCGCTCGATGCGGCACCTCCGGTGTGGAAGGTACGCATTGTTAGCTGGGTTCCTGGCTCACCGATGGACTGTGCGGCAATAATTCCAATTGCCTCACCGATCTCAACCGGGTCACCGGTAGCAAGCGAAGTTCCGTAGCACTTGGCACAAACTCCGTGCACCGACTCACAGGAGAGAACAGAACGAACTGACACGGTTTCAACACCGGCAGCCTTCATGGTCTCGACCAGCTTGGTGTCGATTGGAGTTCCGGCCTTAACGATGGTCTTGCCATCGGCCTTCACATCAACTGCCGCGCAGCGAGCCAAGATCGATAGTTCAACTTGGTCATCGTCTAGCAAGTCCTTATCCAGACCCTTGCTTGTGCCACAATCTGGCTCGCGGACGATAACGTCCTGAGCCACGTCAACCAACCTACGGGTTAGGTAACCCGCAGCTGCAGTTTTCATGGCGGTGTCGGCGTTACCCTTACGGGCACCGGTTGCGTTAATGAAGTACTCGTTGGCGGTTAGTCCAAGTAGGTAGTTTCCCTTAACGGGCATCGGTGCGAAGTCACCAGAGGAAGTAGCAACAGGTCCACGCATACCCATGATGGAACGAATCTGTAGCAAGTTTCCACGAGCACCGGATGTCACCATCTTGTAGATTGCGTTTTCCTCAGGAAGTGATTCTTCTAGCAGGGTACCGATCTCGTTGGTTCTCTTGAACCAAAGCGCTCCAAGCTCGTCTCGTCTTTCGAGGTCGGACTTTAGTCCGTTGTCGAAAGCTTCCTGAATCTTGGTGTGCTCTTTCTCGCCGTCAAGCAAGATCTTGGCACGGGCCTTATCGAAGGAACCAGAAGTATCGAAGTTGGCATCGGAGATGGACATGGAAACACCCGAGCGAGTAGCCCAGTAGAAACCTAAGTCCTTGATGCGGTCAAGTGACTGTGCAACTTCAACGCGGCTAACGGTGTCAACAAGGTCAGTCACGATACGACCGATTTCCTTTTTACCAACGCGCTTTTCCTGGTACGGGAACTCCTGAGGCAGACTCTCGTTGAACAGCGCCCTTCCCAAAGTGGTCTCGCGAATAGTTGTCTCGCCCTCGACTGCCTTCTCGGGCAAACGGATCTTGACCTTAGCGTTCAAATCTAGGAAGCCAGCGTCAAATGCAAGCTGCGCTTCTGCGATCGAACCGTAGGCGTTACCTTCTCCCTTGACTCCCTCTTTCAAGGTGGTCATGTGGAACAGACCAATGATCATGTCCTGGGTTGGGGTGGCAACTGGGCGACCATCGGAAGGCTTCAAGATGTTGTTTGATGCAAGCATCAAAACACGAGCTTCAGCCTGAGCCTCAACAGACAGCGGAAGGTGGACAGCCATCTGGTCACCGTCGAAGTCAGCGTTAAACGCTGCACAGACCAACGGGTGCAGCTGGATAGCCTTACCTTCAACTAGTAGTGGCTCAAAAGCCTGGATACCCAAGCGGTGAAGAGTCGGTGCGCGGTTTAGTAGAACCGGACGCTCCTTGATTACCTCTTCCAGAACTCCCCAAACCTGCGGGCGTGATCTTTCAACCCGGCGCTTTGCAGACTTGATGTTCTGAGCTAGGCCCAACTCAACCAGTCGCTTCATAACGAAAGGCTTGAATAGCTCCAACGC
>NZ_JBASXC010000021.1:0-1901 GCF_049276775.1 Rhodoluna sp. | reverse complement strand
GAAGTTGTGGGCGACTTCGCTCACGTCTACATGTATGCCCAGCGCACTCACGACGATCGTATTGCAATTGGGGGCCGTGGCGTCCCCTATAAGTTCGGCTCGAAAACCGATCTTGACGGTCAAACACCGGAGGCAACGGTCAAGGGTCTGCGTGAAATTTTGAAACGCATGTTCCCGCTCACCAAAGATTCATCGATCGATCATGTTTGGTCGGGAGTGCTTGGGGTTCCCCGTGATTGGTCCGCGACTGTGGGGCTGGACACCCGAACTGGAATTGCCTGGGGCGGCGGTTATGTCGGTACCGGGGTCACCTCAACGAACTTGGCCGGGCGGACAATAACCGACTTGATTCTGGGGGAGCAAACCGAACTGACCACCTTGCCCTGGGTAAATCACACGGTACGTAAGTGGGAGCCTGAACCATTGCGTTGGATCGCAACGAAAGTGTTGTACCAGGCTTACGGCTTTGCAGACAGGTCCGAATTGAAGGGACGCGCAACAACTTCACCGGTTGCGCATCTCGCTGACGTGGTCACCGGAAAGTAGGAACCTAGGTCCGAAGCCGGATCAAACAGCTTCGAAGAATGCATCAGCGCACACGATCTAGGGGACGTATGCTGTGGCAAATATGGCGCAGAGATATTTAATTGGGCGAAGGCTCTGGGCCCCCCAAGAAGGTGACTGGTGGATTGCCAGCACATTTATTATTGGGTCGATCCTTTTTGCAGCAGGCGCAGTTTTGCCCACGCTCTCAGGCATGCCCGGTCAGGCTATTCTTTCCGTCTATCTGATCGGATCAACGTTCTACTTGACTGGCGCGACCGTGCAATTGGTTCGCGGTCGACACATGGCTATCCACAGTGCTAGCGGACCGCAGGCGGCTAGACGCTTAGCAAATAGAAATTCTTTGGGAGCAATTATTCAGGTCACCGGGGCAATCTTTTTTCAAGTCTCGGCCACCGGAGATCTACTCCGATCCTTCACTCCCACTCATCAGGAACAGATTCTGTGGGTGCCTGACCTTACTGGCTCAGTCTGTTTTGTTGTGGCGAGCACCATCTTCTACTCGTTGCAATATCCCATTCAACACCGCAAAGGAAACCCCATAAGTGATCGCACGCTCGCAATGTTGAATATCTTGGGTTCACTGTTCTTCGTTGCCTCAGCGATAGGCGCCTACGCTCCAGCATTGACCGGGGAGTCCCTCTACCCCAAGTTAGCGAACGCCGGAACATTTATCGGCGCAATCTTCTTTCTCGTATCTTCCATCCCTGGACTTCCACTACGAAAATCAAACAGTGAAAACAATGAAACCACTGGTCCAGACATTCACTAAGGTCACCAGTGGTAGCAGAATCCACAGGACCTGTCCCACCTTCACCAATAAAAGTTGCGGATCATGAGTCTGCATCGCCACAGGCTCGAAGCTGCCACGATGTCAATTTCTGCCCAGAGCGAGAAGGTACGCTCACCGGGCAACCCGGGATTGTGAAATGTGAACGAGTCATAGAACACGTTCGAGGGTTAAGGAATCCGGCCCATGAAAAACAGACGGGACTTATGCTCAACCGAACTACCGGTGTAGCTAGAAGTACCTCAAATAGATCCAGAGGGGGTGGCACTTACTCGCTTTGCGTGTCAGGCGGGTACCAGCATTGCAACTATGCCTCTCTAGGTCACGTTGAGAACGCCACTCGGCATGCGATCCTCGGAACCCGCTGCGCTGCAAGACTCGCTGTTCGTGGGCGATACAGGAATCGAACCTGTGACCTCTTCCATGTCAAGGAAGCGCGCTAACCCCTGCGCCAATCGCCCCAGTGAAGACTTGCCTCAACCTTTTACGGCTCATTTCGCTGTGTTAGCCATTAAATAGCCGCTCACCGTCGAGGTCAAGCAAAAAA
>NZ_JBASXC010000020.1:0-3545 GCF_049276775.1 Rhodoluna sp. | reverse complement strand
GTGCAAAAGTAGTTATCGAGCTGCTTGCAATTGAAGATGTCACTCCAAGGGAGGACATCTTCGAAGACCTAGAGAGTGCCGACGCAGTGGAGCGCGCCACTAGGCTGAGCGGCCGGTTCGACTTTTATGAAAATGGCATAGCTGCAGATAGTGTTCTGCAATTCGTGTCTGACCTTTCAATCACCTGCACAGTGCGAGATAGGCACAACGTTGTCTTCAACAATGAGGTCATGTCGCCATCAAAGGCAGCACAGCAAGCCAAAGTTCTTCTTGGAGGCAAGAGCCATGCAATGCAGGGCCCAATTTATTGGCTCTATAACGGAGAGACGATATCGAGTATTCGAGATCAGCGACTCGATGAGCAGGGTGAACAGCTAGCCGAGTAGGTGAAACCGCTCAAAGAATGCCGCCAGCTTCTCAAATACCCTCTGCTTCTGGCTGCTGTATTCGCTGTCTGGGGCGAACATGTTTACTGCTGGGAGCATTCGAGACACGGCTGTTCCCTCGAGCCTCAGCTCACCAGTCTTGAAAGCCTGCTCCATGAGGACGTGCGCTCTTGCGGTGTCTAAGCTCTCATCCTCGATGATCTGCTCGAGCTCCACTTGTTTTTGCTCTGAGATGAATTTTGACCAATAGCTCTCTACATTGGTGTCAACGGAGATGTCCTCAACAAACCGCTGAATCAGGTCCTTCTTACTCCTCAAGCTGTAACTGGAGTCGACAGCGCGTTCAATCGCAACTCTAATTTCCTTGTCAGCTTTGTCGTCTCCGGACTTTTCTTGAAGTGACTTTACGAGCATCAAGATGTAATCGACATTTATCTCGATCTGCTTGACTAGCTCCAGTTCAAAGACGATGTCATCCAGAATTGACTCCTTATCGGGGTCAATCCTGGGCTGCAAGACATTTCTAAGTTCTAGGTAAGTGCTTTGGTAGTCCTGTCTCTGAGCTTCAGACAGTAGCTGTGCATCTTGAAATTCATCGAAAGAAGCCAAAATGTTAGTCAAGCGGAGAATGCCGTTGTAGAGGTTGATGAACTCCCGCTGATCCTCCTCGCCAGCAGGAAGGTCTCCTGGCCTATAGCTCTCGAGAAGCCTGGCAACTAAGCCTTGATACTCGCCGTAGTAATCAGCAAAAGGTTTGAGAAGAACAATGCCGCCAGCATTCTTGTTTCCAAAAAGAGATATAGCCTCGGTGGTCTCGGATTCAAGATCTCGAAAGCACACGATGTTGCCATAGGTCTTGACGCTGTTGAGAATTCGATTTGTTCTCGAGAAGGCTTGCAGAAGGCCATGCTGACGGAGGTTTTTGTCTACCCAAAGGGTGTTCAGAGTTGTGGCGTCAAAGCCGGTAAGGAACATGTTGACAACAATTACTAGGTCAAGCTCTCTGGACTTCAATCGCTTGGTGAGGTCTTTGTAGTAGTTCTCAAACCCATCGGATCCCGTGTCAAAAGAAACACCGAACATCTGGTTATAGTCGCCAATCGCAGACTCGAGGAAGTCTCTTGATGACTTATCAAGCTCCCCTACTTCAAACCCCTCTTCCGCCAAGAGGCCGTCTGGTTCCTCCTCATTCGGGGCGTAGCTGTAGATCGTGGCAATCTTGAGTCGAGTCTCTTCAGGCTTGTCAGCCTGAGCACTCCTAAATGCCTGGTAGTAACGCTTTGCAGCCTCAATAGATTGCGTCGCAAGAATGGAGTTGAACCCATTCAGCCTTCGATCTTGCAGGGAGTAAGAATCATTGCGTCTAGTCTTCTGATCAAAGTGCTCGATTATGTAGCCAACGATTTTTTCCATACGTTCAGGCGCCAGTAGCGCCCTCTCAGTGTCAATGGCCTTCACCTGTTTGTCGGCAAGTTGCTCAGGAAGTTTGACCGTGTTTACGTAATCAACCCGGAAGGGCAGCACGTTTTTGTCTCGGATGGCGTCAACGATTGTGTAGGTGTGTAGCTTTTCGCCAAAAGCTTGTTCAGTGGTTCTGAGGTTCGGATCTCCGCCAGCCATGGAGTTTGCAGCAAAGATTGGGGTGCCGGTAAAGCCGAAAAGGTTGTAGTTCGAAAACGCCTTGCGAATCTCTCTGTGCATGTCGCCAAACTGAGAACGATGGCACTCGTCAAAAATCAAGACTGTGCGCAGTTTCGTGACATCAGACTTCTTGTTGAGCTTGATGTAGCGACTAAGTTTCTGGATTGTCGTAACAATAATTCTCGAGTTGCGATCCTCAAGCTGTTTCTTGAGAACGGCCGTATTCGTATTTGAGTTGGCAGCGCCGTCTTCAAAACGGTTGTATTCCTTCATGGTTTGGAAATCGAGGTCTTTTCGGTCAACGACGAACAATACTTTTTCAACCTCGGGTATTCGACTGGCCAATTGAGCGGTCTTGAAGCTGGTCAAAGTCTTACCTGACCCGGTGGTGTGCCAGATATAACCACCCGCATCTAAAGTGCCCAGGGTCTTTGAATTTTGGCTAACCGTTATCCGCTGCAGAATTCTCTCTGTTGCGACTATCTGGTAGGGCCTCATTACCAAAAGCTCTTGGTCTGCAGTAAAGACGCAGTAACGAGTCAACACGTTAAGCAGGGAATGCTTGGCAAAGAAAGTCTTCCCAAAGGCCATCAGATCAAAGATGGGCTCGTTACTGGCATCAGCCCACCAGCTGGTGAACTCATAGGAGTTTGAGGTCTTTTTTGATTTGACTCCGCCTGATGCCTCTTTGACGTGAAGCTCTCTAACAGTGTTGCTGTAGTACTTAGTAAAAGTTCCATTTGAGATCACGAACAGTTGGACATACTGGAACAGCCCGGACCCGGACCAGAAACTATCCCGCTGATAGCGGTTGATCTGGTTGAAAGCCTCTCGGATATCCACACCCCTGCGCTTTAGCTCAATGTGAACCAGGGGCAACCCATTCACCAGAACCGTCACGTCATATCTATTTGCCCGGCTGCCCTCAGCCTCGTACTGGTTGATTACCTGCAAGCTGTTGTTGTGGATGTTCTGCTTGTCAATTAGGTAGATGTTCTTGGTTTCACCATTGTCACGCTTTAGAACTTGGATGTAGTCCTCTTGAATCCGACGAGTCTTTTCAATGATTCCGTCTTTTTCACCAGAGACACTTGCAAGAAAGAACCTCCCCCACTCCCCATCAGTGAACTCATATTTGTTCAGCTTCTCCAGCTGCAACCGCAGGTTAGCCTTCAGGTCCTCTTCTTGGGTAATGGCAAGGTATTCATAGGCCTGCTCTCTTAGAAGAGCAACAAATGCTTTCTCTAGATCAGCCTCTGACTGATAAGCAGCTGCCTTGCGGTCCTCTTGCGAATACTCAGCAACAACCGTGCTCTCAGAACCAACTGCTATGGGATCAAACTTCTGAATACTCATGCTGCTTCAAGTTCCTTGAAGGTGAGGAGCTTGTTTCTGAAGTACTCGTATTGTTTACGGCGGGCTGCTATTTCGGCAGGTAGGCCGATGGTCAGATCTTTTACAAGTTGTTGCGCAGGCAATATTTTTTGAACCAACTTGTCTTGGGTGGAAACCGAAGGG
>NZ_JBASXC010000019.1:0-5281 GCF_049276775.1 Rhodoluna sp. | reverse complement strand
AGTTTGACGATCGCTATACGTCCTTTACAGCGGCAGCGCTCAAGGCGTCCGGTATTGATTTTGGCAAAAACCTAATGAGAATCAACTTGGAGGATCCGGCAACGGCTCGACTTCTCGAGAAATCCGCCGAAGTAATTGATCAGTGTGCAGCTCTGGAAATCCCAATCATGCTTGAACCGTTCATGAGCAAGTGGGTTGACGGGAAAGCGGTTAACGAGTTGACCGCCGAAGCCGTCGAGTTATCGGTGGCAATTTCCTCCGGACTGGGATCAACCATTGCCTACTCTTGGCTCAAGCTTCCGGTAGTTCCTGGCATGGAGAGAGTTATGGAGGCAACCACATTGCCAACTCTCTTGCTCGGTGGCGAAGGTGGCAACGACCAGGATGAAGCTTTCCAATCCTGGAGCGATGCCTTGGCTCTTCCGGGTGTCAGGGGACTGACAGTTGGCCGAACCCTTCTCTATCCAAAGAACGACGATGTTGCTGGAGCCGTAGCTCAAGCCGCAAACCTGGTACACAAGTAGATTTTTTACACAAAGAAGAAAAGGAAAAGATGATGAGCGTAATTCCAATGTGGATAAACGGCAAGGCAGTCGAGAGCAAATCCGGAAGGTTCGGCGACGGATTTGACCCGGCTCTGGGTGAGTCCACCAAGAAGGTTGGCTTCGCGAATCAGGATGAGATCAACGCAACCGTGGCCGCCGCCAAGGCGGCCTTTCCCGCCTGGAGGGATCTCTCAACCGCTAGGCGCCAGGCAATTATGTTCCGCTTCCGTGAACTGCTGGAGGCCAAGAAGCCCGAGCTCGCTGCAATCATCACAGCCGAGCACGGCAAGGTTTTATCTGATGCGCTCGGTGAAATTACTCGCGGCCAGGAAGTGGTGGAGTTTGCCTGCGGATTACCCCACCTTCTCAAGGGAGAGTTCTCAGAAAATGCGTCAACCAACGTCGACGTCTATTCAATAAAGCAGCCACTTGGAATTGCCGGAATCATCAGCCCGTTCAACTTCCCGGCTATGGTCCCGATGTGGTTTTTCCCGGTGGCAATCGCAGCTGGCAACACCGTGATTCTGAAGCCGAGTGAGAAAGATCCAACAGCTGCCATCTGGATGGCTGAGCTTTGGAAAGAAGCCGGTTTGCCAGACGGTGTCTTCAACGTTCTAAACGGAGACAAAGAAGCGGTAGACGGATTGCTAAACCACCCTGACGTGGCCTCCATCTCATTTGTGGGATCCACCCCGATTGCGCAGTACATTTACGAAACCTCAGCCAAGAATGGCAAGAGGGTCCAGGCCCTAGGTGGAGCCAAGAACCACATGCTTGTTCTCCCTGATGCCGATCTTGATCTTGTGGCTGACTCAGCTGTTAACGCGGGCTTTGGTTCAGCCGGCGAGCGCTGCATGGCAATCTCAGTGGTAGTTGCCGTTGAGCCGGTAGCCGATGCGCTTATTGAAAAAATCAAAGAGCGTATGGCAACCATCAAGGTGGGAGATGGCCGTCGCAACTGTGACATGGGTCCTCTCGTCACTAAGCAGCACCTTGAAAAAGTCACCTCGTATATTGCAATTGCCGAGAAAGACGGCGCTTCAGTTGTGGTTGATGGCCGCGGAGTTGTTGCCGACGGAGCTCCCGAAGGATTTTGGCTTGGTCCAACATTGATAGATAAGGTTCCAACATCTTCCAAGGTCTACCAGGAGGAAATCTTTGGTCCGGTTCTATCGGTAGTTCGAGTCAAGACCTACGACGAGGGTCTTGAGCTAATCAACTCGGGAGCTTTTGGTAACGGAACCGCTATTTTCACAAACGACGGTGGTGCAGCTAGAAAGTTCCAAAATCAGGTTCAGGTTGGAATGATTGGAATCAACGTTCCAATTCCAGTTCCGGTTGCTCACTTCAGTTTTGGTGGTTGGAAGCAGTCGCTGTTCGGGGACAGCCGTGCTCACGGTGAAGAGGGCTTCAGATTCTTCACTCAGACCAAGGTAATTACTTCAAGATGGCTTGACCCAAGCCACGGGGGATTGAACCTAGGTTTCCCTCAAAACTAATGAAGTTCGCGGTCACCGGATCAACCGGTTTCGTTGGCAGCAATATTTCAAAAGTTCTTGAATCTCGAGGCCACGAGGTCGTTGGTTTGGTTCGAAGCGAAGCTAAGTTGCCATGGGCAACGAAGCTGGTTGATTTTCAAAGCCAAGATTCTATTCAGGCCGCTCTTACGGGAACCGAGCTGTGGTTCACTGTGCGATTGCGAACGATTTCAACAGGTTGATGCAAGAGTGAGCGTAGACTTCATAAAGCAAGTAGTGTCTGAGCTTTCTTAGGAGAAAAAAGTTGTCAAAGTGGTTTTATCCAAAGGGTGAACTGGTTTCTGGTCCCTGGGAAGTATTTGTTGACGACTCAACGCCGGGTTGGAAATACACCGGAACCAAAGTGGGAAATTTCATGAACCACCCTTCCTTTGAGTTGCCGGCAGACAAATGGGAGCGTGCCATCTGGCCCCTAGATGGCGAGTCCATCAGGGTTGACTTTCAGGGTGAAGAGTCAGGTTCACTAACTCTTCGAGGTCGAGAGTCGGTATTCCACGGTCCGGCAGACTTTTTGTTTTTACCAAGATTCACCAGCGCCATGGTTACCGGGACCGGTCGGTTCATTGTCGCCGAGGCACTTGCCAAAGCTGACAAGAACGTCCAGCTGACCAAGAAGGAAGATGTCTCAATTCTGATCCGTGGGGTTGGCGCAGCGACCAGGCAGATTCACGACTACGGCGGCGTTGACCTGCTGGATGCCAGCGCAATGGTGGTTGTTGAAGTAATCGTTCCCTCCGGTAATCACTCCGGGATTCCACCCCACAAGCACGACACCTACGTTCCTGGTGTGGAATCAAACCTTGAAGAAATTTATTATTTCGAGCTTGCAACCGACAGGAATCTCCCGAAGCCAGATAGGTCTGATCCCATTGCCATGTTTCGGGCCTACGCATCTGATGAGCGTCCAATCGATCTAACCCTGGTAGTTAGAGACGGCGATGTAGCACTGTTGCCTTATGGCTACCACGGTCCTACCTCGGCAGTTCCCCCATACGATCTGTACTTCATGAACGTTATGGCAGGACCCGATCCTGATCGAAGCTGGAACATCACCGACGACCCCGACCACGGTTTCTTTAGGGCGAGCTGGGATTCGCTAGAGGCTGATCCGAGGCTGCCCTATCAGGCCTAAGACCTAGAAAAAGTAGAAAACCGGCCGGTTCCCTTTTTAGGAACCGGCCGGTTTCTTATTTCTTTAAGAGTTCTTTACCTGCTGAATCTCGTGAGTCAGGGCCTCGAGCTCAGCTCCACCTGCCATTGCAATGGTGAGTTCGTCAAGCTTGACGTTCTTTCGCATGAAGTCGTTGGTCATCTTTCCACGGTTGAGTAGGTAGAAGCGATCTCCCACCAGGAAGGCATGGTGAGGGTTGTGAGTGATGAACACAACTGCCACACCTCTTTCCTTAGCTGACAGAACATACTTCAAAACGATTCCAGACTGACGAACACCCAGAGCGGAGGTTGGCTCATCGAGAATCAGAACCTTGGCACCGAAGTAAACAGCTCTTGCAATAGCCACAGCTTGGCGCTCACCTCCGGAGAGGGTTCCAATTGGCTGCTCGGTGTCTCGAAGGTCGATACCCATCTGCAGTAGCTGCTTCTTGGAAATGTCCTTCATGGCTTTGATGTCAAGGCGACGAAGTGGACCCCAGCCCTTGGTGATTTCGTTTCCAAGGAAGAAGTTTCTCCAGACCGACATCATCGGGATGGTTGCAAGATCCTGGTAAACGGTTGCAATGCCCTTGGCCATGGCATCTCTTGGAGAGTTGAAGCTCATTGGGCTTCCCTCCATCAAGAACTTGCCATTGGTTGGCATGTGCACTCCGGAGAGGATTTTGATGAGGGTTGATTTACCGGCACCGTTGTCACCGAGAACGCAGGTGACGGTTCCGGGTTCAACCTCTAGCGACACGTCGGTTAGAGCGATAACGCTACCGAACTGCTTGCCGACTTTCTTGAGCTCTAGGGCTGCGGTCATTTTTTGCCTCCCGACATTGCGCGCTTTCCGACGTAGCTGTTGATCAGAACGGCGGTTAGCAAGATTGCTCCAAGGAATGTAAAGGTCCAGTCTGAGTCCCAGCGAGCGAATGGGATACCGATGTAGGCCATTCCCATAACTGCCGCACCAATCGATGCACCAATTGCGGAACCCTTACCACCGGTTAGTAGTGTGCCACCAACAACAGCGGCGATGATGTAGAAAAACTCCATTCCAACACCCTGGCCAGCCTGCATGCCCTTGAGTCGAAGAACGAGCATGACGCCGACTAAAGCAGCAGCCATCGAAGTCATCATGAACAGCATGATCTTGGTTCTGATAACCGGTACACCAGCATTACGAGCTGCGTTTGGGTCACCACCGGCTGCAAAGATCCAGTTTCCGAATCGGGTCCTGGTTAGGATCCACGTTGCGAGGACTGTGAAGGCTATCCACCAGAACAATGTGATCTGAAAGCTAGCCCCAAAAATTTCAATCTTGGAAGCAAATATGGCGGCGGCCTGATCAAAGTTTGGCGCCTTGTCGGTGTCGCTCACACGAACAGTTCCCGTCAGGGCCTTAGTAATTGCGAGGTTTGCTCCGCGGAGAACAAAGAAGGTAGCGAGAGTCACGATGAAGGACGGAAGTCCGGTTGTGACTACCAACCAACCATTCAGGAAACCAATCAGTGCACCGAACAAAAGGACAATCACGATCGTGGACCAGATATCCAGCCCAAGCTCGGTGACCAGCATTCCAGTTAGTAGACCGGCGGTTCCGACCATAACTCCTGTAGATAGGTCAAACTCCCCACCGATCATTAGAAGGGCTACGAAAACCGCAATGATTCCAATTGGCGCTGCGATGTCAGTCCAGCCAGCTATACCGCCAGGCTGACCAAAGTTTCCAGTGGTGTCAACAACTGAGAAAAGAGTAAAAATTGCCAGCGCTCCGAGCAGAGCTCCGAATTCGGGCCGGCGAAGAAGGGTCGTAATAGTCGATGTTTGTTTAACGCGTTCGTCTTTGACTGCGTTTGCCATTTTTAGGTCCTTAACTTTCATTGTTTACAGCTTAGGAGACTTAGAGAAATGGTGGGCTAGGAAATTTCCTAGCCCACCATCTTTGATTCTAGGTGATGACTAGCGAGAGCCACCCTCGACCAGGCTAATTACCTGCTCGACGTTTGATGCGTCAACGAAACCAGGACCGGTGTACATAGG
>NZ_JBASXC010000018.1:0-4854 GCF_049276775.1 Rhodoluna sp. | reverse complement strand
CGGTTGCTACGTCCTACTCCGTTTCGATCAGTTACTGGCCAAGCACGACTGCTTGGGTAGTGGTAAGTGGAACGGTTGATAACACTGGTTCGGCCATTGTCGTTACCGGTGCTGGACTGCATTTCAGCAATTCTGCTGGTGTCACCTACTCAGGTGGAATCACGGTGCGTGCTGGAAGTGACCTGGCTTACTCCTTCGGAGTTTCCGGCCAACTAGCTGGTACCTACACCATCACGATGACCAATGGTTCGGCAACAACGACCTCATTGATCATCGTCGACCCTGCAACCAGCTCAGATGGTGCTGCTATCAACTTCAACATTTCTGAAGTTGTTGCGGGAACCACCAAGCTACTTGTAGGAACTGTCGTTGACATGAACGGAAACCCAGTAGACACCTCCGTCGGAAACGCGACAATCGCTGTTTCCTACAATGGTGATGCAGGTATCCCTGTCGGAACTATCCCAACAGAGACCGATGCAGATGGACAGTTCAAGATCTCACTCTTGACTACAGAGAAGGACAAGGGCACATTCACTGTGACCGCTGTCTACCTCAAGTCCGGTGCATCTACTGCTACCGCAGACAAGATCACTAAGGTTCACGCAGTGACAATCGGCGCAGCTGCAGCCACAACCCCATCGGCCGACCAGAAGGTAAATGCTGGTTCGTTCAAGGGCTATGTAGCTCTCTACGCCAAGGGTTACGCTGGCCAGAGAATGTCTGCCAAGATCGGAAACGATTGGGTAGTTGTTGAGTCTCTAGCCTCGAACTTCGAGAGAGTAGTTGACTTCACTGGCGCTGGTTACACCATCGCTGTGCGCATCTACATCGATCGAGTTCTTGTAGACACCATTACTGTTACCACTAAGTAACCAGTTCTAACCAGACCGGGTGGGCGAAAGCCCACCCGGTCTCATTTAATCCCTGTAATCTGGTAGCGAAATGAATAAACCAACTGCTCTAATAACGGGAATAACCGGGCAAGACGGTTCTTACCTAGCAGAACTCCTTATCGAAAAGGGCTATGAGGTGCACGGCCTCATAAGACGATCTTCCAGCTTTAATACCTCTCGTATCGATCACCTTTATCAGGACAGGCACGTCGAAAGCCCCTCGTTAGTTCTGCATTATGGGGACCTAACTGATGGGAGCCGATTAGTTTCTCTAGTTGGCGAACTAAAACCTGATGAAATCTATAATCTAGGGGCCCAGTCGCATGTCCGGGTTAGTTTTGACGAGCCAGAATTCACCGGAGATGTTACTGGTTTGGGTGTCACGCGTTTGCTAGAGGCCGTTCGCCTGGCGTCGCCCAACTCGCGCTACTACCAGGCATCTTCGTCTGAGATGTTCGGAGCGTCAGCCCCACCCCAGAATGAAGCCACTCCGTTCTACCCGCGATCTCCATATGGTGCTGCAAAGGTTTACTCGTATTGGATGACACGCAACTATCGAGAGGCTTACGGGATGTTTGCTGTCAATGGCATTCTGTTCAACCACGAATCCCCGAGGCGGGGAGAGACCTTTGTAACAAGAAAGATTACCCGCGCTGCCGCGAGGATTAGGGCCGGGGCGCAGAAGAAGCTATTTTTGGGCAATTTAGACGCAGTTCGTGACTGGGGTTATGCGCCTGAGTACGTAGAGGGGATGTGGCGAATGCTCCAAAACGATAAACCCTCGGATTATGTGCTTGCGACAGGGCAGGCAGCGACAATTAGAGATTTCCTAGACCACAGCTTTGGCCATCTTGGGCTTGACTGGAAAGAACATGTTGAGTTTGACGAGCGCTACTTGAGGCCCACCGAAGTGGATTCACTAATTGGAGACGCAACGCATGCTCACGAGCAGCTGGGCTGGCAGGCTAAGACCATGACTCCCGAGCTAGCTCGAATCATGGTTGACGCTGATGTTGAACTGCTGAAGCATGAGGGTTCTCATTGGATAGACAAGCCAACTTTTTGAGTTGCCTGAAGTGAAGCTCGACAGAGAGGCCAGCTTTTACGTAGCTGGACATCGCGGAATGGTTGGCTCCGCAATTTTGAGAAGGCTCAAGGCTGCCGGCTTTGAAAATCTAGTGACTAGAACCTCCGGGGAACTCGACCTAACCGACCGGCAGAAGGTTGGGGGCTTTTTTCAAGAGGTTCGCCCCCGCTATGTTGTTCTTGCGGCAGCCAGGGTTGGGGGAATACTAGCGAACGACACTTATTCCGCTGATTTTCTCTCCGAGAACCTGCAGATCCAAGTAAACGTCATGGATGCGGCCCTTGCGGTGGGTGTTGAGAGACTCGCCTTTATGGGCTCCAGTTGCATTTACCCTAAGTTTGCGGATCAGCCAATAAATGAGACTGCTCTCATGACAGGTCACCTCGAGCCAACCAATGAAGCTTACGCAGTTGCGAAGATTGCCGGCCTAAAGCATGTACAGGCAATTAGGAAGCAGCACGGTTTGAATTGGATGAGCATTATGCCAAGTAATCTTTACGGTCCCGGTGATAACTACACCGAGGGGGCATCTCACGTCCTTCCCGCACTAATTCGCAGGTACAGCGAGGCCGCAGAGGCTAATGAATCTTTAGTCGTGAATTGGGGAACCGGCACACCTCTGCGCGAGCTGATGTACGTTGATGACCTGGCTGATGCAACTCTTTTTCTAATGGAAAACTACGACGACGACTCCCATGTCAATGTCGGCACCGGACAAGACCTAAGCATCCGCCAAATTGCTGAACTCGTGGCAAAAGCAGTTGGGTATGAGGGTGAAACGCAATGGGATCAAACTAAACCGGACGGAACCCCGCGAAAAGTTCTAGACATTTCCAGAATCGAGTCAATGGGCTGGGCTCCAAAGGTAGCTCTTGAAGACGGAATTAGGCTCGCGGTCGCTGACTTCAAGAAGAGGTTTGGCGTTTAGTTTTCGCGCTTACAAGTTTCCCTGCTACCCACGTTGCGCCAATTGTAATTGGCTCCCAAAGAGGCCAAAATACAGCTGCAACCCCTTTGTAGTGACGCCGCCTAACCTTTGAGGCTTCTACGGCTGATGTTAGACGCCGCCTTACTGAGAGCGAAGTGGGATGCCATCGAAACTGAGCAAGGGTTTTCGGAGCGAAAATTACTGGCCCCTGCTTCTTGAGTTTCAAGAATAAGTCGAAATCAAAAGCGAGGTTGAATTCATCTACTATGCCGCCGGTTGCGAGGAATGAGCTACTACGCATTAGCGATCCGGGTTGAGGAATTAGCTGCGGCCCAAAGCTCAACAACTTAGCAGCCCATGGCCCGCTATGGTTCGTGAAAATTGTTTTACCTTTTTCATCGATGTAGTCACACCCACCGAAAACCATGCTGGCCTTTGGACTCGCAGACAAGAGTTGAGAGGTGGTTCCTAATGAGCCATTTGTTAGTAGGTCATCGTCACCTAACCAAGCCAGGTAGTCAGATTCCATAGCAGCAATCTTGAGAAAGCTGTCAAGCTTTGTCCCCAAACCTCCTGATTTTGGCTCTATCAGGACGACCGCCTCAGGCGCTATCTTTTGGATTCTTTCAACAACGTGCTCAGGACAGCCGACAAATATTTTCAACTGAAAGTCGCCCTCTTGAGATAAAACGGAGCGGTATGCCATGGGAAGATACTCAGGGCGGTTGAGAATTGTTGGAATTACAACAGCTATTTTCTTCACTACAGGAGGGTATCTCAATCTATGAGTGGTCGGCGATCGACTATTGATTATTTTCGGGCGATGGGACTAGCAATCGAAGCAGCCGGTCACTCAGGCCTAGAGGTTCCAGTTGCAGCCGTGCTTTACTCCCGTGGTGGTGAAGTGGTGTCGGTGGGTACCAACAATCGAGAGAGCGCGCATGACCCCACCGGGCATGCGGAGATTGTGGCGTTGCGTGAGGGCGCCCTCGCTCTCAAGAATTGGAGGCTAGAGGGTTGCACCCTCGTGGTTACCCTGGAGCCTTGCATTATGTGCGCTGGAGCCATACTGGCCTCGAGAATTGAGACATTGGTATTCGGTGCCTATGACCCCAGTGAGGGAGCCGGTGGCTCTATGTACGATGTTCTTCGTGATCGCAGGCTCAACCACTCAGTTGAGGTAGTTTCAGGTGTGCTTGAGGAGAAATGCTCCCAACTTCTCATTGATTTTTTTGGCTCCAAACGAAGCTGAGCTAGGCTTGTTGTCGGTGACGTGTCCGAGCGGCCGAAGGTGCAACTCTCGAAAAGTTGTGTGGATGAAAGTCCACCGTGGGTTCAAATCCCACCGTCACCGCCATTTCTTGCCGATCGAAGAAAAGAAAAGTTAGGCTACCGTCCTTTGAGTCAAATGGACCCAAGTGAACGGCTGAGTGACTTAGATAGGAGATTCAGGCAGGTTTCCACTGTTTTGAAACCGAGAGACCTGTCGGAGAAGGTCGAGAAACTTGAGCAACAGGCCTCTGACTCAGACCTATGGGATGACCAAGAAAACGCCCAGAGAGTGACCTCAGAACTTTCACATACAAGGGACCTTCTCCATCGGCTTGTTGAAATTGAGAGTTTTCTCGAAGACACGTCAGTTCTCCTGGGCCTTGCTGCCCAAGAGGATGATTCGGCTGCAGCGGCTGAAGCGAACGCCGACATTGCCAAGCTCGAGGCGCTGCTGGGATCCCTCGAGACAGAGACACTTCTAAGCGGTGAATATGACTCCAGGTCTGCAATTATGACGATTCGAAGTGGAGCCGGGGGTGACGACGCTACAGACTTTTCCGAAATGTTGATGCGAATGTACTTGCGTTACGCCGAGATTTCTGGCATCAAGTCGACGGTTTTGGAAACTTCCTATGCCGAAGGGGCAGGCATCAAGTCGGCGTCTATCAAGT
>NZ_JBASXC010000017.1:0-61736 GCF_049276775.1 Rhodoluna sp. | reverse complement strand
AACTTACCCAGGTCCTCTTCCTTAACTCCATAAACCTTTGCTCTAGAGGCTCCCCAGCCCTTGGCAAATATGCCGGAGCCGCGAACCACGCCGTCAGGATTGATGCCGTTGACACGAATGCCGTGCTCACCGAGCTCGGCCGCAAGCAAACGAACTTGGTGAGCCTGGTCCGCCTTGGTTGCAGAGTAAGCGATGTTGTTAGGCCCTGCAAAAACCGAGTTCTTTGAGGAAATGTAAATTATGTCTCCACCTAATTTCTGGTCCAGCAAAATTCTGGTCGCTTCTCTTGAAACTAGGAATGATCCTCTTGCCATTACATCGTGCTGAAGGTCCCAGTCCTTTTGGGTTGTTTCCAGAAGTGGCTTGGAAATCGATAGCCCGGCGTTATTGACAATGAGGTCAACTCCACCAAAGGCCAACACGGCTTCGTTCAGGGCCTTCTTGATTTGCTCTTCGCTGGTGACATCAATGGTCACAGCCACCGCACTGTCAGCGCCGAGGGAAGAGGCAACTTCCTGAGCAGCCTTAAGGTTTAGGTCGGCAATAACGACGCAGCCGCCTTCTGCAACTATTCGCTCAGCTATCGCCTTACCGATACCGCTACCGGCACCGGTGACAAATGCCACCCTTGTTGCCAGAGGCTTAGGCTTGGGCATTCTCTGGAGTTTGGCTTCTTCGAGCAGCCAGTACTCGATGTTGAATTTCTCGGCATCGCTAATTGGGGAGTACGTCGAGATTGCCTCGGCACCCCGCATGACGTTGATGGCGTTTAGGTAAAACTCACCAGCAACACGAGCGGTTTGCTTATTTGCACCAAAGGAGAACATGCCAACTCCAGGAACCAAAACGATAGCTGGATCAGCTCCGCGCATTGCCGGTGAATTCTTTTTCGCATGCTTCTGGTAGTAGCTTGCGTAATCCTTTCGATACTGCTCGTGCAGAACAGTCAGTCTGGCCTTTACCTTTTCTAGGTCAGCGTCTGCTGGAAGATCAAGAATCATCGGCTTGACTTTGGTGCGCAAAAAGTGATCTGGACAGCTGGTGCCTAGTGCGCCAAGCTTCTTTAGCTTCGCGCTTCCCATGAACTCCAGCACGGCATCGGAATCGTTGAAGTGTCCGATCTGCGGCTTATCCGTTGAAGCTAGGCCTCGAATAAACGCTGCAATTTCGGCAGCACGTGCCCTGCGGGCTGCTGGCTTTAGTGGCTGAAACTTTGCTACCTTTTCGCCGAAAGGATTCTTGATGCCCTTCTTGGCGATGTAAGACTCGGCAACTCTAATGATTTCCTTTGAGTTAGCTTCCGACTCTTTACTGGTCTTACCCCAGGCCGTGATGCCGTGCCCACCGAGTATGCAGCCGATTGCCTGAGGGTTTTCAGCCTGCAACTGGGCAATGTCAAGACCGAGCTGGAAGCCTGGCCTGCGCCAGTCAACCCAAAGGACTCGATTGCCATAGATCTTTTTGGTTAGGGCTTTACCGTCTTTTGAAGTTGCAATCGCAATTCCACTATCAGGGTGCAGGTGATCAACGTGGTCAACATCAACAAGCGCGTGCATTGCCGTGTCAATTGATGGTGCGGCACCGCCTCGACCGTGCAGACAGTAGTCAAAAGCTGCGACCATCTCGTCTTCTCTTGCAACACCCGGGTAGATCTTCTTGAGGCTTCTAACTCGCTCAAGCTGCAATACGGCAAGGCCCTCTTCACGAAGAGTCCCAAGATCTCCTCCGGACCCCTTGACCCAGATAAGTTCAATTGCCTTTCCGGTAGTCGGATCGATACCCTCGCCCTTAGCCGAGGTGTTTCCTCCCGCGTAGTTCGTGTAGGCGGGGTTGGAGCCAAGGCGATTACTTCGACCCAGGAGGTCGGATACGGTTTTTTTGCTCATGAACCTTAGGCACCCCAGCCTGCCTGCTGGCCGCCGACGCGGGATTCAGCAATGGACTTCAAATATCCAGACTTGTTGAACGCCTCAAGTGGGTTGGCATCTAAGCCCTTTGATTCGCGCCACTTTGCAAGAGCCGGTCGAACGTCGGTGTAGAAGGCGTCCATCAGGATGTCATTTCCAGCTAACACGTCGCCGGCTTTCTGAGCCTTATCGAGTGCAGTATTGTCAACAAGAAGAGCGCGAGCGGTCATTGCCTGAACATTAATTACGCTTCGAATCTGTCCGGGAACTTTGTCTTCTATGTTGTGGCACTGATCGAGCATGAATGCAACGCCAGACTTAGCGCCGTACCCGCCACCGCGAATTACCTCATACATAATCCGGAACAGCTGGAAAGGATCGGCTGCGCCAACAATTAGATCATCGTCCGCGTAGAACCTTGAGTTGAAGTCGAAAGAGCCAAGCTTGCCCAGTCTCAACAACTGCATAACAATAAATTCGATGTTTGTTCCAGGCGCGTGATGGCCGGTGTCTAGACACACAACGGCGCGTTCTCCAAGAGCGCTGACCTGCGCGTAGGCAGTTCCCCAGTCGGGAACATCAGTGTGGTAGAAAGCTGGTTCGAAGAATTTGTATTCCAGCACAAGTCGTTGGTTTTTACCGATGCGTGCGTAAATCTTCTCCAGCGAGTCAGCCAAGTTGTCCTGACGTGTGCGCATGTCGTCCTGGCCAGGGTAGTTTGATCCGTCGGCCAACCAGATTTTTAGATCCCGTGAGCCGGTCTCGTTCATAACGTCGATGCAATCAAAGTGGTGATCAATAGCGCGCTGACGTACTTTAGGGTCCTGATGAGCGAGGCTACCGAGTTTGTATTCCTCATCCTGGAAGGTGTTCGAGTTAATTGTTCCAAGCTCAACACCTAGTTCGTTGGCGTGTTTTTTTAGTTCATTAAAAGAGTCGACTTTGTCCCACGGGTAATGAAGAGCGACAGTTGGAGAAATTCCCGAGTACTTGTGGACCTGGGCGGCATCTTCAATCTTCTCGAAGGCTGTGCGGGGGACACCTGGCGAGCCAAAAACTCTGAACCTTGTCCCCGAGTTACCAAACGCCCAAGATGGCAATTCAATTGCCTGGTCGTCTAGTTTCGCGAATAGTTCCTGCTCGCTGATCGTGCTTGCCATTTGAATCAACCTTGTCTTCTTGAGTGTTACCTGGATCTGTCTAAAATAAATTTCTGTTTCTGCTCTAGGGCAGGAAGAAGACGTCCTCTAAACGAAGAAATCCTTCGTCTGGTCTGCGTCCTTCCAATGTGACGAAGAACTCCGCCATCATGGCTTGCCACTTTAGATTTATCTCCTTGGTCGCCATTCCGTCCAGAGCAGCCTGATAGTCAGGTGTTTCAAAGTACCCAAAGAGTGTTGCGTCATTGCGATCTAGAAAAAGCGTGTAGTTATGCCATCCAGTCTCAGTCAGAGCCGCCTGCATCTCCGGCCACACGTTTTTGTGGTGCTCTACATATTCATCGAGGCGATCTTTGCGAAGCTGAAGCCTGAACCCAACTCTCTGCATTTTTCATTCCCCTAACTTTTATTCCCGAGAGGACCTGTGGTGGGTATCTCTACCCACCACAGGTTCATCGAGATGCTGATTCCTATTTACCGACTAGTAAATAAGTTTGAACTCGCCAATGTTCTCCTTGGTGAAGGTGAATGGAGAACCAAGGTAAGCAATGCCGCCTTCAACTACTGTGTAGGTCTTGTCGCCTGCAGTAAATGTTGAGCCAATGGCGCCATCAAATGTGCCGTCCTTAGCTGCAACAGCTGCGTAAACAGCTACATAACCTAGGTCAAGCGGGTTCCAGAGTCCAACCTTCTCGACTGTTCCATCTTCAATGTAAGGAGCCATTTCGGATGGAAGACCAAGACCGGTCACCTTTACAGCAGCGCCCTTAGCCTTCTTCTCTACGGCCGCAGCTAGAACTCCAACTGTGGTCGGGGAGATGATTCCAGCTACATCTGGGTACTGAGCAAGAATCGAAGCGAATGCCTCGGCTGACTCGGTTGGGTCGTTTGCGAAGAATGTTGCTGACTCAAGTGATCCACCGGCCCATGACATGTCTGGGTACTCGCTCTCCAGGTATGGACCCATTGCGGCGATCCATGCTGTCTGGTTAGCAGCGTTAGCAGGGGTGATGATTGCTACTGAACCCGCACTTCCAATTGCTTCTGCAATCCAGTCAACCTGTGCAGTACCAATGTCGTCCTGCTCAGATGGAAGGATTGAAACAACGCGGCTACCAACGGACTCTGCTGCAACGTCTGCGTCAGAAGTAACGATGATGATGCCTGCTTCGCGAGCCTTGTCAAGAGCAGGAACAATTGCGTTCTGGTCTGCTGCTGAGATTACAAGGATGTCGTAGCCCTGCTGAATTACCTGGTTGATAAATTCAGTCTGTGCTGCTCCGGTGATTTCGTTTGGACCGATGTAGTCACAAGTTGCACCAAGTTCTGCACAAGCTGACTGTGCACCTTCGTTCCAACCGGTGAAATACCCGATGTTGATTGCCTTTGGAACAATGGCAATCTTGAGCCCGTCAGAAGAACCAGTGTCGGCTTCTTCTGCTGCAGGAGCGCAACCAGCAAGGCTGAACGCCAACACTGAGGCTGCAAATGCTGCAGTTAGCGCTTTTGCTACTCTCTTATTCATTTTTTTCCTTTTCCTGTTTCTTTGGTTGGGTGCTCCCCCAAGGCTTTTGGATTCGCACAAATTCAGTGATCCTTGGAAGGACAACTGAAATCAATAGCAGCCCGCCGCTTACGATAAGCAACGCATTGGCTGAAAACCCCTGTAGCTGAAGACCAGATCTCAAAACTCCGATTGTCAGTACAGCGGCAAGAACTCCCCACATGGTGCCCACGCCTCCGGCGATGGCAACACCTCCGAATAGAACGGCAGCGATTACGCTCAGCTCGTACCCGGTTCCACCGTCAGGTGAGGCGCTAGCAAACCGGAGTGTGTATATCACGCCTGCAACTGCAGACATCAACCCGGTGTAGGCAAATAATCCGAGCTTGACTCGATTCACCGGGATACCGCTGAACTTCGAGGCGTCCGGGTTAGTTCCAATTGCAAAGACCCAGCGTCCGAGTTTGGTGTTGTGAAGTACGAACCATGCAGCGCCTGCCAAAATCACGAGTGGAATAGTTGCCCAGGGCAAGAAAGTGTTTGGGATGTTCTGATTTCCCAGATCAATCCACTCTCTCGGAAGCTGATTAACCGGCTTGTTTTCCAGAAGCACCCAGCAGAGTCCTCGGTAAAGAGCCAAGGTTGCAATGGTTACAGCAAGCGACGGAAGACCAAATACCGTAACTAGAATTCCATTGAAGATACCGGCTGCTAGACCAACAAGGAGTCCGATGACGATTGCAATGTCAAAAGGTACGCCCTCTTGGAATGCGTATCCAATCGAGGCACTCGTGAGAGCCATGATTGAAGCAACTGAAAGATCAATCTCCCCAGAAATAATTAAGTAGGTCATAGCAGTTGCGATGATTGCAATCTCAGCTACGGACTGAATGACGAAGCTTAGGTTTGAGGCTCTAGCGAAGTACTCCGATCCAAAACTGCTTATTAGTACGGAAATAAGCAAGAACACCACAACACCCTTATCCCAGGTGAATTGACTTTTATTCAGGCTGAGTTTCATCACGATGACGCCCCCATCACGTTCGTGGTTTTCACTCTTGTGGAGAGGTATCGATCCAAGCCAATAGCGGCAATAATCAAGGCTCCGTTTACGGCCAGCTGCCAGAACTGCGGAATACCGAGAGCACCGATTGCCATGAGAATTGTCTGCAACAGCAAGGCACCAATAACTGCGCCGTAAACGCTTCCCGTTCCTCCAGCGATTGAAACCCCCCCTACAACACAGGCTGCAATGACCAGAAGCTCTAGACCTAGACCAGATTGTGTACTCGCGCTGTTAAACCTCGCGAGCATGATTGCTCCGGCAAGACCGGAAACTGATCCGGTTGCGATAAAGGCAAGTAGAACGCGTAGCTTGACAGGAATTCCAACTAGCTCTGCAGCTGCAACATTGGATCCGATTGCGTAGAGGTCTCTGGCTGCTCGAACTTTGTGCATTATGACGCCGGCGATAATCATCAGCACGACGACGACAATGAACAAGTATGAGATTCCGTAGAAGCGGTTTAATCCCATCCAGTTCAACTCCACGGGCACCATGCTCTCGACAATGGTTTGTCCCTTACCGACCTCATTGAATATTCCTCGGACGATATACAAAGTTGCCAGAGTCACCACGAGGCTAGGAAGTCCCAGATAGGCAACCAGGAAACCATTCACGGCTCCCACCGTTGCTCCAACGAGTAGCGCTGCGGTTAGCACAGCTACGAGCGAGTACCCCTTGGAGGATAGATCACCAATCAAAAATGACGTGAAACCAATAACGGACCCGACGGATAGATCGATGTGTCTCATAACAATCACAAAGGTTTGTGCAATGGCCAGAACTGCAACTATTGCCACACCGAACAAGATGTCGTTGAGAATGCTCGGGGTAAAGAAGATCGGATTCATAAATCCAGTGCCCAGATACACCAGCACCAGGCCAAGAAGAACTGGTACCTCTCGGACCCTGATTATCTTCCAAACTACGTTCATGCTTAGGCCGCCGCTCCCGTTGCTAGAGCGATTACCTTTTCAGGCGTTGCTTCATTGCGATTGAGGATTGCAACCTGGCGACCCTCACGCATCACCAGGATTCGGTCAGACATTCCGAGTACTTCCGGGAGCTCCGATGAGACCATGATGATGGCGAGTCCCTCTTGAGCCCTCAGCGAAAGGAGTCTGTGAACTTCAGATTTTGTACCCACGTCGATACCGCGGGTTGGCTCGTCGACAATTAGAACGGCTGGTTCTGTTGCAAGCCACTTTCCGAGAACAACCTTCTGTTGGTTACCGCCGGAAAGTCTTTCAACGGCATCGTTCATCGAGGCGAACTTCAATTGGAGAGTTTTTGCCCACTTGAGTCCTACTTCTTGCTCGTCTTTTTTCTTAACGACTAAATTCTTTATCATTCTTTGCAAAACTGTGATTGAGGTGTTTTTAGCTATGGAGTAGGGCATCAGCAAACCCTGTTGTCTTCTGTCCTCAGGAACCAATGCAATTCCTGCAGCCATCGCCTTCGATGCGCTGCCCTTCTGCAGCGCCACCCCGTTCAGTAAAACCGAACCAGTGTCGTATTGATCAACACCAAAAATGGCTCGGACAATTTCAGATCGGCCTGAACCAACCAAGCCGGCAAGGCCAAAAATCTCACCCTTACGTACCTCAAAGTTAATTCCCGCAAATTGGCCAGAGGAGGCTAGGTTCTCTACTTTTAGGACTACTTCGCCAAGTTTCGGAGTCTGCTTCGGAAACAGTTCCGAAACTTCTCGACCCACCATCATCTTGATTATTTGGGCCTCGGAAACATTTTTGATTTCGTCAGAACCAACTGTTGCACCGTCTCGCATTACTGTCATGCGTTGACAAAGAGCAAATACTTCGTCCAGGCGGTGGCTAACAAACACAACTGCGCAGTTTTGATCACGCAAGGTTCTTGCAACGCTGAATAGTCGGTCTACTTCTTTAGTCGAAAGAGCAGCTGTCGGCTCGTCCATGACAATCACCTGAGCATTGATTGACAGGGCCTTTACGATTTCCACGATTTGCTGATCAGCAATTGATAGTCCACGAGCAATTCGATTGACGTCTAGGTCTACTCCCAGCTGATCGAAAAGCTTTTTGGCCTCAAGCTGCATCTTCTTCCAGTCCACCATCTTGGCGGTTTGAAGGTGACGTCCGACAAATACGTTCTCCGCAAGAGTTAGGTCCGGGAATAAACTTGGCTCCTGGTAGATAACCGCCACACCCTGCTGCTGCGCAGTTCGTGTGCTTCCCTGTTGGAACGGTTTGCCGTTTAGGGTTATCGACCCAGAGTCGATTTTGTGAACTCCGGCCAAAGACTTCAGGAGGGTGGATTTTCCGGCGCCATTTTCGCCAAGGAGGGCGTGTATCTCGCCCGCATAAAGGACCAGGTTCGCACCATTGAGCGCCTGAACTCCACCGAACGCCTTGGTGGCGCTCTTTATCTCCAGTACGGCCTTTGAGTTTGCTGCCATTTGGAAAAACCCCGTCGTTTTAGTGAATCGTTTCAATTCAGTTAGTAATAAGCTACTTTGTTGAACAAGTTGAACGTTGGGATATTTGGCTTTGTAATTGAATCGTTACAATTGGCCACTAGTCTAAATTGAACGTTCAATCAGATTGGTGGATGCCGTGTCCGTAAGCGTTAGAGACGTTGCGCGCAAAGCAGGCGTGTCTGTTGGGACGGTGTCCAATGTCCTTAACAACCCTGACAAGGTAGCTGACAAAACAGTATCTAAAGTTCAGCAAGCGATTAGGTCGCTGGGCTTTGTTCGAAACGATGCCGCCAGACAACTGCGCGCTGGTAAGTCTCATTCAATTGGTCTCTTGGTTCTGGATGTCAGAAACCCTTTCTTTACCGATCTAGCCCGGGGCGCCGAGGAGGCGGCAGCTGAGCACCACATGTCTATCCTGCTCGCAAACTCCGACGAAAACCACGAACGCGAGAAGCAGCTTCTGAGTTTGTTTGAAGAGCAACGCGTTGCTGGACTTCTAGTTTCGCCCGTGTCATCAGACATTAAGGATCTAGTCAGCGCCAGAGATAGGGGCACTCCCATAGTCCTCGTTGACCGCGAGTCGAAAGATAAGACCTTGAGCTCGGTGGCCGTCGACGACGTTGCTGGCGGATTTATGGCACTTAGCCACCTAATCGAAACTGGTCGAAAACGAATCATGTTTGCAGGTGGGCCGATGAGTATTCAGCAGATTGCTGACCGCCTAAAAGGATCGAAGAAAGCCATCAAATCTCAAGACAATGCCGAGCTCGAAGTCTTTGCGACGAAGAATCTAACTGTTCTCGAAGGGCGGGCGGTTGGAGAGGCAATTCTTAGTCGGCCAGCTTCACAAAGGCCTGATGCTGTTTTCGCCGCAAATGATCTATTGGCTATCGGAATCATGCAGGTTTTGGTTGTTGCCAAGAATATTTCGATTCCAGGAGACATTGCACTGGTCGGGTACGATGACATTTCTTTTGCCAGCAGTGCCTTGATTTCCCTTTCTTCTGTTAGGCAGCCTTCAGCCCTGATCGGAGCTCAGGCAATCGAACTACTAATCGAGGAAACGGAGGCGCCACAGAATTCGACTAGACGCCAAGTTGTATTTCAGCCCGAGCTGGTGGTTCGAGACTCTTCTCGCTCTAAACAATCAGCCAAGAAAAACTAATCAATTTCTCTATGCGAGAGCTCGATTTCTTTTTAGCTATCCCACTCAACCAGTACCGCACCAGCTTCATAAACCGCGACTGGGTGAGCAAAAGGCATTGGGGTGAGCTGTTCGGCGTGGACAAGCTTTAGGCCCTTGCAACCCAGGATCAGCTGGCGAATACCCTCAGAGATTTCAATTCTTGCCACCTGCTGACCAATGCAGCCATGAATTCCATAGCTAAAACCAAGGTGCCCAAAGCCATCTCTGTTTACATCGAAGACGTCTGGATCTTCCCAGCGTGCAGGGTCCCGGTTTGCCGCAACCGACGAAACCGATACTGACTGGCCAGCCTTAACTAGGACCCCCTCCAACTCAACGTCTTCCAGAGCAGTCCTGGGGAATAAGGTGATGAACATTGCTCCGTAGCGCATGAATTCCTCAACAGCCAGATCAATTTTCTCCGGATCGGCAAGGAGTATCTCTAGTTGGTCTGGGTTTGTTAGAAGTGCGACGGAAGTGGTTGCAATTAGGTAGGCCACCGAGTCACGACCAGCGCCCATGAGCAGTCTGAGCACACCCTCGGTTTCATGAGGAGTTATTTCCTCCGAAGCTAGGAGGTCTGAAATAACATCCTCGCCTGGGTTGCCTTTTCTAAGCTCTAGGACCTCGCGAATGAAGTCGTATTTCTGCTGTGCAGTCGAGCTGCCCTCGAAGAGGCTAATAAAAGTTTGTAGGTGAGACTCCGGCACTCCAAGAACGTGGCAGTGAGTCCTAGCCGCAATTGGCAATCCATAATCTCTCCAAATGTCGGCTGGTTGCTCCTTGGCTTTGAATAAAGCAAGCTGCTCGGAAACCATCTTGCTTATCCATTCGCGACGAGATCTAGCCTGCTTCAGCGAGAATCTTGGAGTCACAAGTCGACGAAGCTTGGAGTGCTCGTCACCGTCCATGATCAAAAGATTTGACTGCTCAGAAATTTGAGCATCATCGTCTAGTGGGCCAGGTAATTCTGCAGGCAGAGCAGCGTTCGGTACATCCTTATCGCTAGCTAGATCGCCCACCGGACCCATGGGAAGTCGCTCGGGTCTCATGCTAAAGCGCGGGTCTGATAGTACAGAGCGTGCTAGATCGTAACCGGTAGCTATCAAGCCATCGTGTCCGTCTTGATACTTTAAAGGTGTAGCCGGTGCCTCTGCTCGCCACTTAGCAAAACTAGGTGATGGCTTCATGGGTGTTCCGTCTCCCGGAAGGGAAGCGTGATTCACGGGGCAGGTGGGTTTGCTGTCGCTCATAGTTGATCCTTTACTAGGGTTTTGGTGTTCGAAATATTTCGTGACTCGTCGACTAGCGACCGACCTTGTCTAAATTCTCTGACCGGTGCATCCCACGCCACCACTCCTCGAGTCGCTCCTGCACTGTCAGCTCCGAGCAGCGACCCAGATTGGGAGATTGAAGTTAGCTCCTTAAGGGGCTGTCCGTCAAACCATCCATATGCTTTGATGCTCACGCCGTGAAGGTCCGACCAGAAAAACGGTGCGGGTGAAGTTGGCTTACGATTGTGCACAATTGTTCCAGCTACCGACATGGCTTGCTCGATGGCATTGGTTTGGTGTTCGACTCGAACTTGGGCACCGGTTTCTGGATCCTGCCAGGCTGCCACGTCACCGATTGCATAAACGCCAGGTGCTGCAAGCCCTAGAGAGTCGCAGATAACGCCATCGGAAATATCTAGCCCCGATTTAGCCAACCACTCTGTGCAGGGAATCGCTCCAACCGCTGCGACCGCTACATCTGCCGCAATAATTTCCCCTGAATCAAGTAGGAATCTGGCACCATCCTGGCCAACTTTTATGTCTAGCACGTCGCTGCCGAGTCTTAGCTCGACGCCGTTTGCGGCGTGGAGATCTTCAATCTTGCTTGTTAGCGCACCTCCAATCGAGCCAAAACTAATCTCTTTAGCTTTGCCAACCAGAATCACCTCAGAGCCAAGCGCCCTTCCGGCACTTGCAATTTCGGAACCCAAAACCCCTGCTCCAATCACCGCAATCGTTTTTGAGTGACTCATTTTTTCTTTTAGCGAGATCGCGTCCTCAAGATTTCGCAGAGTGTGAACTCCCCGGCTTCCGAGCTGACGCGCCTTAGCACCGGTAGCGATAATGAGCTCATCAAAACTCTCAACCCCCGAGCCGGTTAGAACAACTCTGTTATTTAGATCCAACTGCAATGCGGGGCTAGAGCCGCGGAACTGTATTCCAAGGTCTGCAAGATCTTCCTTGGACTTGATTCTGGTTTGATCGGGCTCCCAGGAACCCATCAAGAGTTGCTTGGAAAGAGGTGGGCGGCTGTATGGAAGATGTTCCTCGTCACCGATGAGAATAATCTCGCCCTCAAACCCCTCGAGCCTAAGACTCTCTGCAGCTGTGAGCCCAGCGATGGACGCACCAACAATCACGATGCGATGGCTAGATTTCATGATTGCTTGGGGTTATGAACTTTGGCTAGCTGACGATGATTGCTCGGGCTGGGCACAGAGAAGCGGCCTTTTGGGCTGCGTTTTCTTCTGAGGCATCAGGGTCGGCGTTTAGCAGAACCACGATTCCGTTGTCATCCTGATCAAAAAGTGATTCTGCGACTAGAGCGCACTGTCCGGAACCAACACACGCGTCTTCTTTGACTGTGATTTTCACTTTATTTACCTCCATTGGTATTTGTGTAATGCTAACCCTCGATTGTTGGAGTCAGGCATGGGAACTTGGTGCGAAACATGGACTGAACAACCGCCGTCAGTAACTACTTCTTTCCTGAAGTGGCTAGCTTTGCAATCCAGGTGACCAGTGAATCCAGCAGCGCAGCTGAGTCCTTTAGGTCAATAGCTCTCGGATCAGGTCCGAACACTCCCCATAGCGCGTGGTCCTTCTCGTGCCGGTGAGAACCAAACGGGTTATCTCCTGGGTCGATACTCGGGTTAGAAGCCGCCTCTGGAAGTTTGTTGACGTGAACCAAATCTGGGTGAAGGGCAGCTAAAAGAAGTGATTCAAAGACCCCGGCGTGATCTGGCGCAACTGGAGCCTCATCACAATCAGCCATACTCCTCGTTGTTAGGTGCATCTTCTTACTATTATCGGCGGCCCAACTAGCGGCCAGCTCTTTCAAAAGAGCACGCTGTTCGTCTGCAAAGTGCCCGCTTAGAACAACGGCTGATTCGACCCCCAACTCCTCTAAGCGATCAAGCATTGCTTGAAGATTCTCACCCAGTCCATTGCCGGTTGGCATCATCAAGGTCCAGGGGTAGTTTGAGTGCTCGCCACCGGTCCCCTGGTAAACGGTAGGCAGCACAACGCCTCCGGTGACTTTTGCGGCTGCCACGCATACTCCGTGAGCTGTGAGTCCATCGAGACCGGTGGGTAGATGAGGTCCGTGAAACTCAATGGCACCTAGCGGTAGGTAGACAATTGATGCCTTCGCCATTCGGTCTTCAATTTCAAGGTGCGAAAGAAATTCCGCGCGTACTTCAGTTTCGGTTTTCATACGTAGTAGTTCCTTCTCCACTCGTGGCTAGCTAGCTTTTTCCTAAGTTCCCTTGGCAGTCGAACGCCATCCGAGTAGGACAGGTTTTCCTGTATTCGACGTGAATTACTCATGCCGAGAATTGCCGTTGAGACCTCTGGCCTATCGAGTACAAAGCGCACGGCCACTTCGGCAAGTTTTTCGTAATACTCAGAGGTGTCATCTTTGATCGCTTCAATCCGCTTCAGGGTCAATCCGAATCGCTCATCCCTATAAAAGGTGTGCAGCACAGAACCTTCATCCCAACTCGAATAAGTGTCCTTGTTCCAGAGACCGCTTAGTGAACCGGAATCGAGTGCAACGCGAGCAATGATTGCCGTGTTTCCTTCGGCTGCCGCTGGGAAGAGCGCTTTCTCAGGCTCTTGCTCAAAGATGTTGTAAATCACTTGAATCGAATCAATTAGCCCACTGCCTGCTAGCTCAACTCCATCCTCTGGACGGTAGTCGCGGATTGAGACCCCAATCTTGTCGATCTTTCCCTGATCGCGCAGTTTTGAAAGTGTTTCTAGCCATTCCCTGTTTCTGAGGCCATCCGGTGCCCAGCAGTGCAGCTGGTAAAGATCGAGTCTTTCGACGCCGAGTCTTTTCAGAGATCCCTCGACCTGCTCAATTAAGTATTGGCTGGGATACAGCTCTGAGAATTTTGGGTCGCCTTCTGTGACAGGTGGCCACGCAACCGGCTGAGCTTTTGTGGCAACTTTGATTCCGCCGTTGCCCCACTCTCGAAGCGATTTACCAACGATTGTTTCACTGTGCCCAAGCCCGTACATCTGGGCGGTGTCGACGAAGTTGATTCCTGATTCGTAGCACTCAATCAGAGTTGCTATGGACTCGTTGTCATCAACCGGTCCCCACTGCCCTCCCAGCTGCCAGGCCCCAAAAGAAACCTCACTGATGTCCCAGCCAGTTCGACCAAATTTTCTGTTGATAACGCTCATCTCGCACCAATCGTCTTCGATTACCTAAAGTGACTCTAAAACTATTTGATTGCAAGAATTACCAAGCATGTACTTCCGACCCAGTTCATGGACAATCCACCGCGCCAGAAAAACCCACTGGTAATTTACGGTCGGAGTTCTCCTTGGGCAAAGTGACTTGGTGCAATTCCATATTCTTCACGAAAGACCCTTGAGAAATAAAGCGGATCGGAGAAGCCAACCATTTCCCCAATTTCATTAACCCGAAGCCCGCTCGTGCGCAGTAGGTGGGCGGCCTCCTGAAGCCTAAGTTGCCTAACCCAAGTTCTTAGAGGAACGCTGGTGTACTGATTGAATAGTCGCTGTGCGGTAGTGGCACTGCAATCCCCAGCCTTTGCCACCTCGGCAACCGATAGGGCAGAACTGATGTTTGCGCGGGCATATGCCATCATTTCTTCGAGAGCTACGGGTAATACTTTGTCCGCTTGCCACTGTCCCCAAAGTCGATTTTCAACCAGCACCACTCTGGCTAGTTCTCGATAGAGCTCCTCATCAAATGACGCATCCGTAAATCTTTCGACCGCAAACCTGCCAAGGTCAGCTATTCGTCGAGCCGGTCCCGACAGGTAGCTTGCCATTGCGGGTTCAAATTCGTTTGGGTCTCCGGATCGGGCTGGGTCGTCTAGAAGGGGATCGTTCACCAAGTGAGCTACGCGAGGCACAACCGGGACTCCCTCTTTGTGATGAGGAACAATGTGCAGCGTCCCCACTCGAAATGGGTTCTGGGCATCTGCCTGGTACTCAACTTTGTGATGCCATGGAAGTCGAACAATTTGGTTTGGGCCTACGCGAAAAGATTTACCAGCACAGCTAATCAACCCTCCACCTCTAACAATCCAGACGAAGGAGACGCTCATGACATGGGGATTAAGTAAATATTCTCCGGGCCTAAAGCGATACCAGTTAGCGCCGACGATGATTGCGCTGCCTTTGGGTCCCTGTTCGGACTCACCAGCATCAGTGGATCGATGACTTGCCTGCATGTCCAGATGTTACCTGACCCAATTGATAAATTCCACGCGACGGTTCTTTCTTAGCGACTAGAACCAGTCGAAGCGTGCGCTGCCGCAACCGCCCTTTTTCCTGCTGGTAGCAAAACAGCAACAACCGCAACGGTCACTGTGATGAGCCCTGTAGCAACTAGAAGTGTCTCAACCGAAACAATGTCGGCAAGGGGTCCAAGAACCGCCATCCCGAGAGGCATGGCAACAGCCATCACAATCCCAACAAAACCAAAGACTCGCCCCTGGCGCTCTGGCTCAACAGTTTCTTGAAGCAGAGTCATAGAAGAAGTTGAAAATGCTGGGACAGCTAAGCCAATAATGAAAAACAGGCTATAGAAAACAATCAGGTTCGTTGTGAAGCCCATAACAACGGCTAGAACGCCGAAGATGATTGATGTTCCCACCATCATTCCTAGGCGATCCACCTTGGTGGCAAAGATCGCCATCAGCGCTCCTCCGGCCACCATCCCAATTCCAAATGAGAGCTCGAGGATGGTGAGCAGCCAAACGTCGGATCCAAAAGTTCGAACCAGCATTAGCGGAGAGAGGTTTGATGGAGCAACAATTAGCAAGAAAACGATGGCGTAAATGGCCATTACCCAACGCACAAGGTCGTTGCTGAATATGTACTTCATGCCCTCGCGAAGGTCGGTGAAGTAGCTCGGTTTCTCATCGCTTGCTGCCCGAGCAAGGGTTGGAACAGAAATTGTGGCCAAAAGCGAAAGCCCAATAACCGCCGTCGCAAAATCGATAAACAAGATTGCCGCTAGTGAAATTGTTGAATATATACCCGCGGCAGCTACCGGAGCCAGGATCATTAGCGAGGACTGAACACTGCTGTTGATTCCGTTTACCCTCATGAGCTTTTCGGTGGGAACAATTTGGGGAAGTAATGCCGAAATGGCTGGCATTTGGATGCCGGCACCCACCGATCGAACCGCCATCACCAGAAAAATCAGCCACAGATCTTCAACGCCTGAAAGCATGAAAAATGCTAGAACCAGAGTTGCCAGGGCAATCGTGGAATCGGAGATGATAATCATCACTTTTCGATTCATGCGGTCGGCCCAAACCCCAGCGAAGATGGAAACGATTGCCTGAGGTAGAAAACCAAAGATTGCCGCCAGGGCTAGCACCACACCGGATTTGGTGGTGAGAGTCAGGTGCCACAAAAGCGCATACTGAACCAGTAAAGAACCAAAGGTAGAAATGGTCTGACCGACCAGAAACACAGTCGCCCTTTGCTTCCAGCCTGACTTATCTTCACCCTCTGTGCTATCACTGCCTGAGATTGGCGAGGCCTTGATGGACTGATCCAATTTTTTTCCCTCGCTCGTAAGTACTTGTAAGTAAAGTGTAAAAACCCCAGCCGTGGAGGGCTGGGGTTTCGTGGCTAGTGAGGGATTCGAACCCCCGAAGGCTGAGCCAGCTGATTTACAGTCAGTTCCCTTTGGCCACTTGGGTAACTAGCCATCTGTGTGTTGTGATTTCGGCGCCCTAAAAGAATACCAATATTTACCTGCCACCCAGACCCCGTATTTCCGGGCCTCATATGCTGTTCTTGTAAACTGTTGGTATGGCTGATTCCTCATTCGACATCGTAAGCAAAGTAGACCCGCAAGAAATATCAAACGCCTTGAACCAGGCCTCCAAGGAGGTTGAGCAGCGCTACGACTTCAAGGGAGTTGGTGCCTCAATTGAGGAGTCTGGCGAGAAGATCCTTATAAAGGCCAACAGCGAAGAGCGAGCCAAGGCGGTTCTGGACGTGTTCCAGTCCAAGCTGGTCAAGCGCGGTATCTCGCTAAAAAGCCTAGAAGACGGAACGCCCTTTGCCTCCGGCAAGGAGTTCCGCATCGAATGCAAGATCAAAGAGGGTATCTCTCAGGAATCAGCTAAGAAGATCAACAAAATAATCCGCGACGAGGGGCCAAAGAGCGTAAAGTCTCAGATTCAAGGAGATGAGCTTAGAGTCAGCAGCAAATCACGCGATGATCTTCAGGAGCTTCAAGCATTGCTTAAGAGCAAAGACTTGGATGTTGACCTGCAGTTCGTGAACTACCGCTAAATCCTTTAGCTAAGACACTTCGTCCACCACTGTAATTGGACCGGTGAGTGGGAAGGCGTTCTCAACAGCTTCCTTACGCTTCGAGTTCTTGGCAACTCTTCCAGCCAAGATACCTGCGATGAACATCAAGGTCACCGGCAATATAAAGGCAAGCCCTAAACCAACACCCTGCGCAAGAGCACCCATGAAGATCTTGGCGATGCTAACCGCGATGGTGTTAACAAGAAGCATTCGAGACAGGGCCTGAGAGGTGGTTAGTCCAGCGACGTGACCGGCGGCTCCGAAGAACGAGGGCACCATGGGCGCAAGGCCAAAACCAGTCACCAGCCAAAACATGGACAAAACCGCAAGCGCAAGGATTCCGTTTACCGGAACTAGAAGTGGTGCAACTAATACCCCAAGCAGCATGGAAACCGACGCGATGATGCCGCCCCACTTCGATAGCTCACTGATGTGATATTTCTTGGTGGCTCGGCCAATCAGCAAACGCCCCGCAATCATGGCGATTGTGAAGGCGGTGAAGGGAATGGCTCCAAGGGTTGGATCAAGCAGCATGATTTCCTTGGCAAAGACCGCTGACCAGTCCATCATCACCATCTCGGGAAAGACTCCGGCAAAAAAGCCAAAGGCCAATAGCCAAAGCTGAGGTGGGGATTTGAAGAACGGCACCTTTACTGCGGCCTGGCGCTCCTCGTGGTGGCCATCCTCATCGGGTGTGAGCATCAACCTAATGGCGAACTGAAAGGCAACCAGGGCAACAAGACCCACCAAAATAAGGTGCAGTTGCAAAGACATAAAGCTTGCCAAGATTCCAGAAACCGCAGCACTAACTCCAGCTCCGATGCTCCAGGAGGCGTGGAATTTTCCAATGATGACCTGCTTCACTTTTTTCTGAAGCATCACGGACTGGGCGTTCACGGCGATGTTCAAAAAGCTCATACTGAACATCATCAGGGCGTGGAAAATGAAATAAACGAAGCCGTTGGTTGCGAGACCTAGGCTGATGGTCGTTGCAACAATCATGAAGCTTGAGAAGCGAACAATTGGTCTGGTGCCAAATTTTCCAACCAAGCGATTGGTGATCAAAAGCGGAACAAGTGCACCGAGGCCCGCAAGTCCAATGATTAATCCCCAGACGCCAAAGGACACATCAATTTGCTCAATGATCTCTGGGATTCTTGGGAGGTAGGTGATGGCTAGAAAACCCTGGATGAAAAAAGCTGCGACCAGAGCGGACTCGGCGCTTTTGGTTCTTTCCTTAGTCAACTCCAATTAGGGTTTTGCTCCTTTAGCAATCTCTAGAAAATCTTCTCTTTCAACAAGCTTGATGCGCTTGCGCTCCTGGGCCTCACCCAGACGCTTCTCCTCGGCGTCTATCTTTAGCCACTCGGGCCAACCGACATACTCAACGTTGCGGCTGTCCAACAGTTCAACAATTGCCGCCTCTTCGGGAGCGACCGGCTGCCACCAGGTTGGCTTATCTTCGATGATCTGCGCGATGGTTTCGATGGCGTCTGATTTGGTGTGTCCGATGAGGCCAACCGGTCCGCGCTTAATCCAGCCGGTCGCGTAGACACCTTCTATTTGCTTTCCCGTTGAATCAAGAACCCGACCCTTATCGTTTGGAATGACTCCGGCCTTTGAATCAAACGGGATCTCAGACAACTCGGAACCGAAGTATCCAACCGCGCGATAAACAGCCTGCACCGGAATTTGTCGGAACTCACCGGTTGCAACCACCCCACCATTGCCATCTAGTTTGGTTCGCTCAATCTTTAGGGCCTTGACTTTTCCGTTTTCGCCAATGATTTCAACCGGGGCAGAAAAGAAGTGCAGGTGTAATCTCTTTGGCGCCCCGGTTATTTGCTTCTCACGCAATTCCTCCAGGGTTTTGACCATCACGCGAGTTTGGTTGTTACTCTCAATTTGTTTTTGCGAACCCTCGTCGTACTGGAAATCCTCTTCGTAGACGATGGTGTCAACACCTTCGACGTGAACGGCCTCTCGAAGCTCAAGAGGAGAAAACTTGACTTGGGCTGGTCCGCGTCGACCAAAGACGTGAACGTCGGTTGCGTTTGAGGCGAGTAATCCTTTGTAGACATTTTCTGGAATATCTGTTTCGAGCATCTGGGCAGGGGACTTAACAAGCACCCTTGCAACATCGAGCGCCACGTTGCCGTTTCCAATAACTGCCACCTCTTTGGCGCTTAGGTCCCAGCTTCTTTCAAAGTCAGGGTGGGCGTCGTACCAGTTAACAAACGCTGCTGCCCCGAGAGATCCCTCGAGCTCGACTCCTGGAATTGCAAGTTCTGCGTCGTGGACGGCGCCGGTGGCAAAGATGACCGCGTTGTAGTGCTTCTTTAGATCATCCAGCGTGATGTCTTTTCCGTAGGTCACATTGCCGAAGAAGCGAATGTCACCTCGATCAAGCACCTCGTAGAGTGCCTTGATAATGCCCTTGATTCTGGGGTGATCGGGGGCAACTCCGTAGCGGACTAAACCGTAGGGGGCTGGAAGCAAATCAAAAAGGTCAATCGAAACATCAAAGTCACGGGTTTCAGATTTGATCAAAAGATCGGCCGCGTAGATACCGGCAGGACCGGCGCCAACGATTGCAAGCCTGAGCTTAGACATCTTGTTATTCGTATCCTTAGATCTTTTAGTTTTGACGCTCGATAACCGCATCGGCAAAGTTAGTGAGGGCTTCGCGAACTGGTCCAGCTGGCAAATCGGCTAAAGCTGCTATTGCCTGGTCGGCCCAGCGCTTAGCCTCTTGGAAAGCACGCTCGGTTGCTGGGTGCTCACGCAATTGTTCAATCACTTTGGTCAGTTGGACATCGTCATCGAGCCCGGCATCAATTATCTCAATAAGCTTGGCGGATTCGCCATCCGATTTAGCATCCTGCCGCAAATAAAGAACCGGTAGGGTCTGAACCCCAGCCCGAAGGTCGGTTCCCGGAGTCTTGCCCGATACCTGTCCATCCGAGTGAATATCGATTACGTCATCGATTAGCTGAAAAGCAACACCGATGGCTTCACCGTATTTTCTAACCGGCTCGCGAAGCGACTCATCTGCACCAGAGAACAACACTCCAAGCTCCGCCGAGGCCGAGATTAGGGAACCGGTTTTGTCGGCAAGAACGCTCAGGTAGTGCTCAATAGGGTCTTGACCCTCTGCCGGACCAACGGTTTCATTCAGTTGTCCAAGGCAGAGCCTTTCAAAGGTGTCAGCCTGCAGGGTTAGCGCTTTTTGACCGAGCTTGGAAACCAGCTGAGATGCTCTTGCAAATAGCAGATCCCCAGTCAAGATTGCGACATTGTTGCCCCATATCTCGTGAGCAGAATCAACACCTCTTCTTTTGGGGGCGCTGTCCATGACATCGTCGTGATACAAAGTTCCGATATGGGTTAGCTCAACCACCACAGCAGATTGAATGACCTCGTTCGCCGTTCCATCACCGAGCTGTGCACAAAGCAAAACAAGTGTTGGTCTGATTCTTTTACCTCCGGCATCAATCAGGTGACGCGTGGTCACCTTGGCGATTGGGTCGGTGTGCTTGACGGCTTCGATCAGCTGTTTTTCCACAAGCTCCAGCCCAGACTCGAGCTTCGCGAGTAGGTCTTTATCGGCGACCTTGCGAAGCTGCTTGGGCAGCGTGGTTTTGGGCATTAGTTAGGCTTTCTTTGGCTTTAGTCCAGTATGGATAGCAACAATCCCGAGGGTTTGATTCCTGAAACCAACAGATTGGTAGCCAACTTTCTCTATCAGCTTCACAAGCTCCGCTTGGCGAGGCCAAGCGTCAATTGACTCCGCAAGATAGCTATATGCCTCTGGGGTTTTTGAAACCAGTGCAGAAATCCGCGGAAGAAGATTCTTTAGATAAAAGCGGTATAGAGAGTGCAGGAACTTGTTCGGAATAGCCGAGAACTCACAAACCACCAGCCTGCCGCCTGGCTTTAGCACCCGAAGCATCTCCGAGAGTGCGAGCTCGGTATTTTCAACGTTTCTAAGACCAAAGGAAATAGTGACGGTGTCAAACTCCTCTGCCTGGAAAGGAAGCTTGGTGGCGTCGGCAAAAACAAACTCAATCTCGGGATGGCGCTTTCTGCCTTCCTCGAGCATTCCGTTAGAAAAGTCGGCCGCGACCACGCGGACGCCCTCTTTGAGGAAGGCCACCGAGGAGGCCCCCGTGCCGGCAGCTAGATCCAAAATGGTCTGACCGCTTTTCGGGTTTACCAGCTTGGCCACCGCTTTTCGCCATGTTCTGGCTGATCCGAAGGAGAGTAAATCGTTCGCCCTGTCGTAGTTTTTTGCGACTCCGTCAAACATCGCAGCAACTTCCTGCGCCTTCTTGGTTAGGTCCGCTTTACTCACCTATCAATCTTAGCTTTGACCTAGAATTTAAGAAGTTCGGCCAATTTGGCCCCAAAAACGAAACGGCACCGATGTCATCAATTCGAAAACTTCGCGTTTTAACGCGTGAGTTAGCGACCCCCGAGGGCTTTGACATCACCAGACACTTCCCCCCTAATCCCACCGCCTTCATTCGAAACGGCCAAGGATTGATCGGCTTCGGAGAAGCCGCTCGCTTTGAGACCTCCGGTCAAACTAGGATCGCCGAGCTCGCGAGCCTATGGCGCGACCAGGTTGAGCAATCAGAGATCACAGACCCGCTTCAGGTGCAGGGAAGTTCCCTGGTTGGTTTTGGGAGTGTGACATTTTCTCCCGATAGCACCATCAACTCGGTTTTGATTGTCCCAAGGATCATCCTTGGGACCAGAGATGGCCGAAGCTGGATAACCAAAATCACCCCCGAGGGTGAAGAGGAAGCAACCGCCGATTTCTACAGCAAGGTAATTTCTTACGCAGAAAACCAAAAGCTTTCCTTTGTTGAGGGTTCGATGACCTCGGCCGGATTCTTAAAGCAAGCTGAAAAGGCAATCTCAAAGATTCGTTCGGGCAAGATCCAAAAGGTTGTCCTTGCCAGAGAAATAATGGCTCAGCTCCCACAGGACTTTGATATTCGAACCGGACTTCGGGCCCTAGCCAAAAAGTACCCGAGCTGCTGGGTCTACTCTGTGGCTGGAAACTTCGGGGCCTCGCCCGAGCTTTTGGTTCGGGTCTCGCATGGGCAGGTTTCAGCTCGGGTTTTGGCCGGCACCACCTCGCGCGGTGACTCACCGGAATCAGACGTTCAAAGATCCAACGCCCTGGTTGCATCAGAGAAAAACCTGGCCGAGCACCGCTTCGCGGTGGACTCGATGGTTGAAGCCCTGAGTCCTTTTTGCCTCACGGTCGACTCTGACGAGAAACCATTCAGCTTGGCACTTCCAGACCTTTGGCACCTCGCGAGTGACGTCTATGGAAAGCTGAAGAACAATATTTCGGTTCTGGATCTGGCGGCCTTTTTACACCCAACCGCTGCGGTTGCCGGAACCTCGAGGGCTGCTGCTCAAGCTCTGATTGCAGAGCTTGAGCCTTTTGATCGCGGCGGCTACGCGGGACCGGTCGGATGGATTGGTGCTGACGGCGATGGCGAGTGGGCCATCGCTCTTCGGGGTGGATACATTGAAGAAAGCGTCTTAACCGCATTTGCAGGGTGTGGGCTGGTGGCCGATTCAGAGCCAGCGGCAGAACTTGAGGAAACCGAACTAAAGTTTGTTCCGGTTCGAGGAGCTTTGAGTTAGAGCTTGATTTCGATAAGGACCCGACCCGGGGTTTTTAGGGCCTCGGTGAGTTCTTGTTCATCGGCAGGCGCGAGATAAACAAAACCGTAGGCGTTAGCAAGTGACCAGTAGTCAATCTTTTGACCGGCTCTAAAGATTCGGTCAAAGGTTCCGGTTTCTACCTCCTGGAATAGCTCCAGCTTCTCGAAGATGCTGCCACCCTGATCGTTGACCATAATCAGCTGAAGATTCAGGGTCTCTTCCGGATCTTCGATCATCGATGAGGAATCGTGAATCAAGGTCAGATCGCCAATGATTGCTCTGGTGTATGCGCCTTCGGCACGAAGGGCGATGCCGGTTGCAGTTGCAACCGTGCCATCTATTCCAGATAGACCGCGGTTAGCAAATACCTGAACCGCTTTGGACGGTGCCCAAATATCCGCTTCGCGGATCATTCTGGATGCGCCCAAAACAATCGAGTCATCCAGCTGGCTCGCCTGGTAGACAAGCTCAATTACTTTTCTTCTATCTAGTCCAGACTCATAGGACTGTGCTGAGATCCAGTTGTGGGAAGCTACTCGCCACCTTGCAAGCCATTCGCTACTAACCTCGCCGGTCACGCTCAGATCATCAACAATTTGAGATGCGTTCCCATATGGATTGAATAATCCGGTGAGCTCAGAGTTGACAACAATCAATTCGATGTCGTCTCTCGCGATGAGCTTTTGAACTTCGCGGCTTAGGGTTGGTTTTCCATAGACCACAACTCTTTGAATCTTGGCTTTTAGTTCTTCGTCCTCGGCCAAAATGGCAGCGTAGGCAACGATTGAGTTTGCGCCGTAGCGACACCTTGAGCTTGGCTCGGCAAACACCGGCCAGCCGAATGCTTCCGATGCCTCCAGAGCGAGAACGCCGGATTCGGCTCCTGCAATCACAACCGTGTTTGGTTCTCCATCTAAAATCGCAAAGCTTGGAACCGGAAGTGTTTCTTCGGGAAACTCCGCCCCGGTATACACATCTGCTGCGTCGGGGGTCTTGGAAGAAAGCGGTTCTTTGAAACAGATGTTTAGGTGCACCGGGCCCGGTCGGTGGGGAAAATCTCCCATTGCCGTTGACACCGCTCTTTCGGCTAACTGCCGAACGAAATCTAAATCAACTTCTCCCTCAGGGGCTGGGACATCTTCACAAAACCTAACCGCATCACCAAAAATCCCGACCTGGTGGGTGGTTTGGTTGGCTCCAACCCCTCGAAGTTCTTGGGGCCTGTCCGCCGTGATGACAATCAGTGGAACACCGCTGTGGTGAGCTTCAAGCACGGCCGGAAGTAAGTTGGCAACCGCGGTTCCCGATGTGGTCATAACTGCAACCGGTTGACCCGATGCCCTCGCTGCCCCCAGAGCGGTAAATGCCATCGAGCGCTCATCGATTCGAACCCTCAGGGTGAGTCGATCAACGTCGTGAAGTTGTTGGGCTGCGATGGCAAGTGATTGAGATCTTGAGCCGGGAGATAAAAATACCTCCTCGACCTCCAGCTCCGAAAGTGCAGCCATTAGATGAGCTGCGAAGATTTGCGAAGGTGCTGCAATCAAAGCTACGACTTATCCTTAGGTTCGGGGCTTGGACCCGAGTCTTCTTCGGGCTTGTCTTCGGGCGTATCTTCTGGCTTGTCTTTGGCCGGATCTTCATCTTTGGTGTCTAGCTTGTCGGCCAGGTCGCGCAAGAAGGCAGGGTCATCATCGGGAGCCACAGATTTGGTTTTTCTGTAGCGCTGTTTTGGTGGGCCAAGGGGTCTTCCAAGCACCAGGTAAAGCAGGCCACCGATAAACGGCACACCCGCACATATCAATATCCATAACCACTTGGGTAGGGTTCTAACCTCGTTTTTGTTTGCACTGGCGGCAAATACGGTCACAAAGACCGTAAATAGCAACCAAACTCCGAATATGAAAAGCAGTGTTCTAACCATGTATTAACTCTATGCGAGAGACAAACTTAGAATGTAACTGTGAAAAAACTCTGGTTGGTCTTTATTTCCGCTCGATTAGGCATATTCGCCCTATTCCTGACGATATTTCTCGTACTGGGATTCGAAGGAATCTACTCCGCTGTTATGTCGGGGGTCCTAGCCCTAGCTGTATCGCTGGTCTTTCTGCAGAAGCAAAGAGATGCTCTATCGGCTGAGATTTATAAGCGCAACAAGCGAGACAAATTCTCAGGGGTTCCTGATGAAGATGCCGATGTTGAGAATTCAATTCTGGATTCAAAAGAAAACGACAAATAAACCAGTCGCCAAGCTCAGTGAGTAGGCCAAAGCCGCAAAGCTGGTTAGTTTCAAAACCAAGATCAATTCCTTAGCCGTCTTCGCCGTTGTGACAATCACCGTTGCCGGAACAACGAGAAACAGGGCCGCGAAGCCGAGCATGCTCGCCGGATACAACAGCACAAAAAAGCCAAGAATCAAAAACGGAAGCCAGATCATCGCGAGGAACATAGCGATGGCAGGCTTTTTACCTAGACGAACTGCCAGGGTTTTCTTCGAGGCCAACGAATCGGTTTCAATATCCCGAATGTTATTCACCATCAAAACGGCAGAGGCAAATAGTCCCGAAGCAATGCCTCCAAGGACGGCATTGAATTCAATAAAACCGACCTGGATGAAAGTTGTTCCGATAGTTGCAACCAACCCGAAGAAAACAAAGACCGCAAGTTCACCAAGACCTGAGTATCCGTAGGGGCTTTTTCCACCGGTGTAAAACCAAGCTGCAATAATCGCGGCCACCCCAACAGCAATCAGCCAATACAAACCGGTGATCAAAACAATCACAAGTCCTGCGACCGCAGCTAAGACAAAAAATCCGAAAGCGGCAACCTTTACAGCTTCGGGCTTGACGGATTTGGATCCGGTTAGCCGAAGCGGGCCAACCCGATTGTCATCGGTTCCTCTAATGCCATCCGAATAGTCGTTCGCGAAGTTCACACCAATCTGCAAAAAGAGTGCAACTGCTAAAGCAAGAACCGAAAGGGAAAGATCAAAAGCCTGAACCGAGTCAGCGGCTCCAGCACCGATGGCAACTGGCGCAATAGCCAAAGGCAGGGTGCGAAGCCTCGCGCCCTCTATCCAAAGCTTTAGTTTATTTGCCTTCATCAGATTTCTCCGTCTCAAAAAAGTTCCGCAACCGCGCGGTTGTCGGACTTGCCGGTTGGAAGCTTAGGTAGTTTATCTACTCGGATTACTCGAATTGGTTTGCCGGCGGGGCCCAGAAGGTGTGCGAGTTGATTGGCGATATCATCGGCTACCTCCGGAGAGCCGACGTATGCAATTCCAACTCGCTGACCCCAAGTTTCATCCTCGAGTGCAACAGCTGCGATTTCTGAAACCCCTGGAAGCTCATTGCCTAAATACTCGACTCTTTCTAGAGAAAGCTTTAGTCCACCGGAAATGATTACCCGATCCGCTCGCCCAATTATTTTGAGCTTTCCAGCATGGGACAATTCAGCCAGGTCATTTGTGAAGATCCAATCGTCCTGGCCTTCGGCCAGGGTCTTTCCAGATATCAACAGTCTCGAATCGGGTGCAATCTTGAGCCTCACCCCATCAAGCGGGATACCGTCATAAACGCAGCCTCCGGCGGTTTCGGTCATGCCGTAGCTGAGAACAACTTTTAGTCCCAGACCAATCGCTCGATCGTAGAGCTCATCCGGGGTTGACTGTCCTCCCACCAAGATGGCTCTAAAGTTTTGCAAAGAGCTGAGCATCACCTCATCTTTTTCCGCCTCCACAATAAGTTTTGCAAGCTGGGTTGGAACAAGCGAGGTATATCGAATTGGGTTTGTCATCAGCATTGCTGAGCGCAGAAAAGCCTCCGCCGTGAAAGGTAAGGAGGTATTCATGATCACGGGCTGTTGATTGGCAAGCAAAGACCTGATCAGTACCTGCTGCCCCGCGATGAAATTAATGGGCAGCGCAAGAAGCCACTGGCCTAAGGGTCCGAGTCTTTCTTGGCCTGCACGAGCGGCGTGCAAAAGAGCAGCGGTTGAAATTGAAATGCGTTTTGGAATTCCGGTGGAACCGGAGGATTCCACAACGCAAGCAATGTTTTCTGGAACTTCTTTTGGAAGTGGTTCGATGGTTGGCTTCACGCCGTTCACCTCGGGCCCCGAAACAAAGATTGCCTTTTTGTTCTCGATTACATCGGCTAGAACAAGTAGCGCCTTGACGGTGTCGTTGGCGGGTACCACCGCAAGCGGCTTAGTCATTTTTCAATCAGAAGTGCCAGGGGTAGGGAGCCCAGTTTGGTGCTCGCTTTTCTAGAAAAGCGTCGCGACCTTCGGCCGCCTCGTCCGATGCATAGGCAAGTCGGGTTGCCTCACCTGCAAATATTTGCTGGCCAATGAGTCCATCGTCGATTGCGTTCATCGCAAATTTCAGCATGCGAATCGAAGTTGGCGATTTGGACAAAATTTCGGTTGCCCAGGCAACGCCCTCTTTTTCTAGGTCTTTGTGAGCTACCGCCTTGTTCACAACGCCCATTTCGACTGCGCGCTCGGCGCTGTATTCCTGTCCTAAGAAGAAAATCTCTCTGGCGAATTTCTGACCAACCTGACGCGCAAGATAAGCACTTCCAAAACCACCGTCAAAGGATCCGACATCGGCGTCAGTTTGTTTGAAGCGGGCGTGCTCGATGCTCGCGATCGAAAGATCGCACACCACATTCAGTGAGTGACCTCCCCCGGCTGCCCAGCCCGGAACCAGGGCAATAACAACCTTGGGCATGAAGCGGATGAGTCTTTGGACTTCCAAGATGTGTAGTCGACCAGATTTGGCAGGGTCGGCATTGTTCTCATCGTCGGCGTATTTGTAACCGTCTCGCCCACGAACTCTCTGATCCCCACCACTTGAAAAAGCCCAGCCGCCGTCTTTGGGAGATGGTCCGTTTCCGGTGAGTAGGACAACTCCAACCTTGGAGTTATTTTTGGCGTGCTCAAGCGATGCTGCGAGCTCATCAACTGTCTTTGGGCGAAAAGCGTTTCTAACCTCTGGTCGATTAAAGGCAACTCGAACTACGCCCAGGGAAACGTGCTGGTGGTAGCTGATGTCGGTTAGGTCTTCAAAGCCTGGAACCTCGCGCCAAATTGACGCGTCAAACAGCTCAGAAACTGGATTTGCCATGCTCTTAGACTAACAATGTGAACCCTCGTCTTTTTGCCCTAATGGCAGCCGCTCGCGTTGTGAGCATCCCGCTTCGAACCCGCTTTCGTGGAATGACCGAGCGAGAGCTACTTGTCTTTGAAGGCCCCAACGGCTGGAGCGAGTGGGCGGCCTTCCCCGAATACAGCGACGAGGAAGCTACCGTTTGGCTGGAAGCCGCCCTCGAATGGGGATACGGAGATCTTTCAAAACCGAAGCGAACGCAGGTAAAGGTCAATGCGATTCTGCCGGCCGTAAACGGCGAAGAAATTGCCAAGGTCTTATCCCGAGCCGGGAAGTTCGAAACGGTCAAGATAAAGGTTGCAGAACCCGGCCAAGACATCTCGCTTGATCTAGAGCGGATCCAAGAAGTAAAGCAGCTTTACCCCGAGGCCAAAATAAGACTCGACGCCAACGGAGGATTTGAAATACCGCAGGCCCTAGAGCTATTAGAAAAACTCTCCGGTCTTGGCATCAAGCTTGAATACTTCGAGCAGCCGGTGAAATCAATCGCGGAACTTGCTGAGCTTCGACTAGAAATGTCAAAGCGCGGACTTGAAACTTTGGTTGCAGCCGATGAATCGGTTCGGAAATCCTCCGACCCACTGGCGGTTGAGATTGCAGGAGCGGCAGATATCTTGGTTCTAAAAAGCGCTCCACTTGGAGGGGTTGCCACGGCACTAGAAGTGGCGGCTTCTTCGAAGCTGCCGATTGCTGCATCGAGTGCGATGCAGTCCTCGATTGGTCTTGCCGCTGAGCTTCACTTCGCCGCCAGCTTAGCTAGCTCCAGCTATGACGCGGGCCTTGGAACACTAAATCTTTTCGCGGGAGACCTAGTGAAAGACTCTCTGAAGCCAGTTGATGGAGTTTTGGAAGTAAGGCGTGAAACTCTCAACCCCGCAGCCCTTGAGATCTTCAATGCCGAAGACCACCGCTACGACTGGTGGATTGAAAGACTGGAGCGCTGCGGCAGGCTTATCGGTTTAGAAAGTTAGTTTTTATAAACCAGTGTCTATAAACCGGAGTAAGTGTGTAGTCCGGTGAAGAACATGTTCACGATGGTGAAGTTAAACACAACTGCGGAGAATCCAATCACTCCAAGCCATACCGCACGCTTACCAGTCCAGCCTCTAGTTGCATTGGCGTGTAGGTAGCCTGCGTAAATCGCCCAAATGATAAAAGTCCAAACTTCCTTGGTATCCCAACCCCAGTACCGATGCCAGGCGCGCTCTGCCCAGATGGCTCCCGCAATTAGGGTAAAGCTCCAAAGAATGAAACCGCTTATATTAAAGCGGTAAGCGAGTCTTTCGAGAGTTTCCTTTGAGGGGAAAATTTCCATGATGCGCTTGAAGTTTTGTGTTCCTTTACCCTTCGCGTTCTCAACCCAGTTTGCTGTCTTGAGTAGGTAGGCAAGAGAGAGGGCAGCTGCCAAGCTAAAAAATCCCGTTGCAAGGAGTGCAACCATGACGTGGATTACCAACCAATAGCTCTGCAGCGCTGGCATCAAAGAAACTACCTCAACGTAGAAAACTGAAACTGCGGTTCCCAAAACCAAAAGCACAAAACCGACAACAAAAGTTCCCATCATGCGAACTTCTTCAGACCTGATTGAAATCAGGTAGATCATCATCAAGATAAGTGCTCCGGTGATCGAATACTCATAGAGATTTGACCACGGGACACGGGCAGCTGCGAATCCGCGCATGATGACGCTGGCTGCCAAAATCAAGGTTCCAAGGATTGCAAGAGCTAGACCCACCCGCTCGAGAACCAACAGGGAAGTGGACTTATCCTCTGCCTCAACATCGCTGTCTCTTTCAAGCACCGCAACGCTGCCGGAGCTTGAGGAGGCAGCGACCCGCTGCCCTTGTTTAGCCTTAGTGCTGGCGGCTTGGGAGAGGTGGTAGCCGGAGACCAAAAAGGCAAGGGTGAACACCGCCATGGCGGCGTATGCAACCAGAAGAGATAGCTGGGAGAGCTCTTCGTTCAAGACAACTGGGTCCACTTTTTATCCTCTTTTTATGCTTTCAGTTAATTCTCTAACAACTTCCTCGAGCCTGGGGTCGTCTCTTCTTGAAAGCCCAGCAACTTCAAAGGAATCGCCAACTTGTCTGATCCAGACTCTTCTTCTCGGGGTGGTGAGTGAAACCGTGATTCCGGCGAGAGACAGCATCGCAAAAAATAGCACCCAGATCTGACCAGGGTTATAGGCGATGTCCAGTGAGGCAAAGCGTCTGATGCCGTCAAAGCGGACGGTCCCCAACCCATTTGGTAAGTCAGCGGTTTCACCAAGGCGAAGCTCAACCCCCGGGCTCGGAGCTCCTCTACCGGCAACCTGGGTTAGACGGTCAGTATCGAGGGCGTAAACGTTCAACGGAACACCGCTATCAAGACCTAGATCTCCGGTGTAAACATTCATTGAAATCAGAGGATCGATAAGCCCCGGAAAAATGGATGTGTAGGCACCGGTTGAAAGCTCAATCACACTCGGGTAGAAAAACCCCACCACACCAATTTGCTCAGGCAAGTTATCCGGCACCTTGATGATTCCAATTGAGGTCATGTTGCCATCCTGGGGCAAGAAAATACTCGGCCCCGAGTAGCTGATGTCCCCGTTGGCATCCCGAATTGTTATCTCCGGCGCGTAGCCGTGACCGGTCAAATAGACACTGGCGCCGGTTGCATCAAGTGGCTCATTGACTCGAACAATGCTTGTTTGACCAACCGGATCGGACGGGGTTCGAACCGTCACCGTAGCCCTGAAATCAAGCGGTGTTCCGATGTTGGTCTCGTTCAAAAAGTCGTAGTCGACCTCAAACTTATCTAGGGTCACACTGATTGGGGCAAGTCTCTCGGGATCAAAGAAAGTCCCTGGAGAGAGGGAGTCAAAACCCGCCAGGTTATTAACAAAAGTGTCACCCTCTGCCAAAACGCGTTGACCCGAAAAACTCAATCCCCCGCCAATACCTACAGCGATTAAGACACCTACCAGCGAAAAGTGATAAACCAAGTTGGCAGTCTCTCTGATGTATCCCTTTTCGGCACTTACCGAGTCCCCCCGCCTAATAACGCGGTAGCGCTGCTTTTCTAAAATCTTTTTTCCGGCTTCGACCGGATCAATACCCCGTGGAACAGTTTCCTTTTGGTAAACGGGCATCCGAGCAAGATTGGTTGGGGTTTGAACCGGCTCGGCTTTGAGCGCCTCGTAGTGAACTTTGGTTCTAGGTAGAACGCAGCCAACCAGCGAAGTGAACAAAAGAATATATATAGCGGAGAACCAGATTGATGTGTAGACATCAAAGAGCTGGAAAAAATCCAACACCTCGGCTAGCTGCTCATCCTCGCGGAAGTACAGGGCAACACCATTTGGGTCCGCCGAGCGTTGTGGGTAAATGGAGCCAGGAACCGATGCCGCTGCCAAAAGAAGTAACAGAATCAGCGCGGTGCGCATTGAAGTTAGCTGACGCCAGATCCATCTGGCCCAACCGGTTAGACCTATATCCGGAGACTCATATAACTGGGATGAAGACACCGAACACCCCCTGTACCCAAGTTGCAAAACCAATCCAGACACCGGTAGCCAGTGCGATACCGAGTGCGATCAGCATCACACCTCCGGCAACGTTGAAGGCCCTGATGTGTTTTTTCACAAATGCCACAGATCGAGTTGCCCAACCGAAGCCGGCCGCAATTGCAATGAAGGGAAGTCCGATTCCGAGTGAGTAAATAAGTGCCAGAAGGGCGCCTCTGGCCGGCGAGCCGGCATCGGATGCCAGAGCAAGAACTGCCGCCAAAGTTGGTCCAATGCAGGGTGTCCAACCCAGGCCAAAGGCAACGCCCAATAGCGGTGCCCCTAAAAGACCAACCTTTGGCTTGATGCCGGTTTTAAAAGTTCGCTGCAGGAAGGAGAACTGGCCGATCAGAACAAGACCCATGATGATGATCAGTACACCCAGTACCTGCTGGACCCACATCAAGTTGTTGATGTAGATGAGCATTCCAATGCCGCCAAACAGCGCGCCGAAGGAAACGAACACTGCGGTAAAGCCCAGCACAAACAAGACAGAGCCAATAATGATCCTGCTCTTTTTGGCTCCCCCGTCGGCCACGCCGGAAATGTAACCTAAGTAGCCAGGAAGCAGGGGTAGCACGCAGGGCGAGACAAAGGACACTATTCCGGCAAGCAGGGCAAGCGGCATGGCCGCAATCAAGGAGCCGTTCAGAATGATTTCGCCGGGGCTCATGATCTTTCCTTGATGGTGGTTGTAATAAGAGCCCGAAGGATTCCCATTTCAATTCTTCCAAGCACCCTTGCCGAAACATTTCCTTCCGCGTCAATAACCAGAGTTGTTGGAACCGCCTGAGGAGTCACAACTCCGGTAAAGCCCAGAACAACCGATCCGGTTTTGGCGTCCATAACGGATGGAAAGTTCATGTTGATTTTTCTTGCGAAGGCCAGGGAGGTTGCTGCGCTGTCTCGCACGTTTACTCCAACAAATTGAACACCCTCCGGTAAAAACTCATCCTGTAATTCGATTAGCTCGGGCATCTCGATACGGCAGGGAGCACATCCCGCGTACCAGAAGTTCATGACCGTGATAACACCCTCGAGCTGTTCGCTCGAAATCGGCTCACCGCTTTCGGTGACTCCCGACCAGCTAGCGGCCTTTGGTCTTGAGCCTGGAGCAAACTCGGTGACTGTGCCATCGCCGGCGATGTAGTTTTTGTTATCGCCAGATCTGAACTGCTCGGCCAAAGAATCGTTAGCGCAGCCAGAAGAAGCAAAAACAAAAACTGATATCGCAATCAAGGCTAGGAGTCTTTTCAAACTGCACCTTTATCTATAGCGCTTACAAGAAGTTTCTCGGCTGGTTCGAGGTACCCAACCTCAACTAGCCTGCTGCCCCTGAACTCAAAGCTCGTGACGCTCGATAGCTCGCAGCGCCTGGATCTTGGGTCGTGCCAGAGTGGCTTGCCAGCTGCCTTTAGGTGCACCATCCAGATCGGTAACTGGTGGGAAACCATGACAACCTCGCCGTCTGTGGTCTCGTCCCAGGCCTTTCTCATGGCGCTCACCATTCGCTTGGCTATCTTGTTGTATGGCTCTCCCCAGCCGGGTCTTAGCGGGTTCAAAAGGAAAAAGAAGTAGCTTGGGTTTTTCAAAACGGTCTCGAGGCCAACTTTTTTACCCTCAAAAATATTGGTTGGCTCGATGATTTCGGGCTCATTCTCGACCGTCAAATTGAGCTTCAACGTAAATGGTCTAGCCGACTGCAACGTTCGAAGCAGAGGCGAGCTAAATAGTCGAGTTATTTTGTGTCCCGGGGCACAAACCGCAGCGGCGGTCGCCTCTGCCATCTGCCTTCCGAGGGCAGAAAGAGCGAAGTTTGGAAGCCGGCCATAGAGGACACCGTTGGGGTTATCAACTTCCCCGTGGCGTACCAGATGAATGCGGGTGGCGGGCATGTAACAAGTCTAACCCCGCTAAACTTGGGGCCTGGAGCCCCAACAAGGAAGCAAAAAACAATGCGCGAACGTCAACAGGTCAAAGACTTACCATCGAGAAAAGATGGTCCGGTTCTCCTCGGCGGTTGGGTTGAAAAGCTAAGAGATCAAAAACGCATCCAGTTCATAATCCTCAGAGATGAAACAGGTGACGTTCAGGTTACCTACCCGCGGCCTGCCGATGAAGACGCTCTTGCCGACAAAGTATCAACACTTACCAATGGCTCCTTTGTTTGGATTACCGGTCGCCTAGTTCACGACGAAAGAGTCAAGCTCGGAGGGTTGGAGATTCAGCTCGACGAGCTGGAGATCATCACCCTGGCAGACCCCGAGACACCAATTGCGGACGACACCTCAATTGACAAGCGGTTGGACTGGCGCTTTCTAGACATGCGAAGACCAGAGATGAACCTGGTCTTCCAGGTCCAAACCACCATTGAGGCAGCTTGGAGAAAGTTCTGGCAGGAAAATGGCTTCACCGAAATTCATTCGCCAAAGCTCATGGGAACTGCCTCCGAGTCAAATGCCGAGCTGTTCAAGCTGGAATACTTTGAGACCGTTGCATACCTTGCGCAGTCTCCCCAGTTCTATAAGCAGATGGCGATGATGGCTGGCCTTGGTCGTATCTTCGAAATCGGTCCGGTGTTCCGGGCTGACCCATCTTTCACCTCGCGTCACGCCACCGAGTTCACGTCAGTGGATATGGAAATGTCTTGGATCGACTCCCACGAGGACGTCATGGATTTCCAGGAGCAGCTCATGGTTGCAGCCATCACCGCCGTGAAGGATAACCACGGTGAGGAAATCAAGAAGCTCTTTGACGTTGACGTGATTGTTCCTACTCGCCCATTCCCAAGAATTCCATTGGCTGAGGCGGTTGAGATTGTCAAAGCGCGCGGTCACGAGGTTGTTCGCGGAGGGGATATGGATCCGGAGGGTGAAAGACAAATCGCGGCACACGTTGCGGAAACTTTCAATCACGAGTTCGTTTTTCTAACCGACTACCCATCAACCGTTAGGCCTTTCTATCACATGAGGCACGAGGGTAATCCAGAACTTACCAAGAGCTATGACTTGATTTGGCGTGGAACTGAAATCACTACCGGTGCTCAGCGCGAGCACCGCGTAGATGTTCTAATCGAACAGGCTAAGCAAAAAGGTTTGGACCCCGAGGGTCTAAAAACATACATCGACTTCTTCCGCTACGGAGCTCCCACCCACGGCGGTTTTGGAATGGGACTACTTCGAGTAATCATGCTTATGCTTCACCAGCCAAGCATTAGAGAAGTTGGTTTCTTGTTCCGCGGACCTAACCGACTAGAACCCTAGAGAAGTTTTTCTAAAGCTTCCCTAAAGCGGTCTTTATCGATGCGCCAGTAGGCGTGGGTTTCACCGTTTATATGCAGCACAGGAATTTCTTCCGCGTAGGCAGCCAGCAGAGCTTCGTCCTCGAGAATGTTTAGTTCATGCAACTCAATCTGAACATCGTTTGAATTTTTCTCTTTTATTTCAGACACCACTAGATCTATGGCTTCTAACGCCTCTTCGCACAGGTGACAGCCCGGTTTGGTATACAGGGTGAGATCAATCGTTGTGGACACAGGTTAAACTTACCTCGTGAGCCCAAAGACCGAGCCTGAGAAAAAGAAGCCAAAGAAAGCTGCTGCTTTCTTTGACGTTGACAACACCATCTTGCGCGGTTCCAGTAGCTACTTGTTTGGTAAGTCTGCCTTCGAAAGAAATTTTTTTAGCCGCAAAGATTTCTGGAGCTTCGCCTGGCATCAGTTCCGCTTCATCTGGCGCGGAGAAAACAACAATGTACTTGCCTCATTAAAGGATCGTGCCCTGTTGCTAATCGCGGGGCACCGGGTTAAAGACATCGAGGAGCTTGTCGAAGAAGTCTACGAAAGACACATCCGGCTAAAGCTCTGGCCCGAGACCGTTCGCCTGGCTAAGGACCATATGGCTGAGGGGCGCGAAGTTTGGCTCGTAACCGCGGCGCCTCAGGAACTAGGGGATGTAATTGCAAGAAGACTGAGCCTTACTGGAGCCATCGGCACAAAGGTCCAGAGAAAAAATGGAATCTTGACCGGCGACCTAGACGGAAAGCCGGTTCACGGTCCAAATAAGCGAACCGCTATAAAGGCTTTGGCGAAGACCAGAAACTTGTCTCTTCGGAAGTCTTACGCCTACAGCGACTCACACAACGATCTGCCGATGCTAACTGCCGTTGGTCATCCGGTCGCGGTGAATCCGGACAAAATTCTAACTAGGTATGCAAAGGCGGCCGACTGGCCGATTTATGATTTTAAGAAGCGTGAGCTAAAAGCAAACCGCGACTAGCGGTCTACTTCTTATTGCGACGCTGGTGGCGAGTCTTACGAAGCTGCTTACGGTGCTTCTTCTTAGACATACGCTTGCGACGCTTTTTGATTACTGAACCCACGAAAACCTCATCTTGTTGTCTGCCGCCAAAACCGGCAACCCCAAAAGCTTATCTCTTAGTTTTGAGGCGCTCAACTTCTGCATCGATATCGGAGTCAGTAATAGGCTTTGCCGACAGCTTTCCATAAGCATCCAGCCCTGAAAGCAGGGCGCCAATACCCATGCCAAAAATGACCCATCCTGGCCAGAAGTATCCGCCTGGGGTCACAAAGAACCAAATCCCGACGGTGACTAGTGAAACTACCGCATAGATGACCAAGAATTGCTTGAACTCACTCTTTTTCTTCAGGGCCTTTTCTGCCTCCTTGCGGATAGCGGCGTCATCGGTCGGTTTTGTCATGAGGTCCTCCTTGGTTTTCGCTCCATTTCAAAGCTACCAGTCCAGCTGCTCCTAAGCTATGACCATGACTCAACAACAGCCTTACGAGGTGCTAACCAAGCACAAAGGCTTTGAGCTGCGTAAGTACCCCGCCGGAATACAAATCGAGACCCAGGCCAGGGGTGATTTCGTCAATGCTGGAAGTCTAGGTTTTGGACCCCTGGTTAGGTACATCTCGGGTAACAATAAAAAGGGTCAATCCATTGCGATGACCGCTCCGGTAATCCAAGAATCAACCGGCCCCAAAACCCACATGGTGAGATTCGTGCTTCCTGAGCAAATGAGCCTGGGCCAAGTTCCAGAGTCCACGGATCCCGGGGTCAAGATAATAAAGGTGCCTGCGCACCTGGCTGCCGCTAGAAGGTTTTCTGGCTCCTGGGACCAAGAGAAATTTGAGCTTGAAGGAAAGAAGCTCGTTGGCGAGTTGTTAACTTCCGGTTTAGAAACCGTGGGTAGCTTGTACTTTGCCAGGTTTGACCCACCCTGGAAGCCTGGCTTTCTCAAGCGCAACGAGGTTTTGATTCGGGTGAAAGGCTAGGAGACAAAATGTCACAGCTTGTCACTGTTTTATTTGTCTGCGTTCACAACGCGGGAAGATCTCAGATGGCGGCCGGATATCTTCGTCACCTTGGGGGAGATCAAATCAAAGTAATCTCAGCCGGAACTGAACCCGGCACCGAGATCAACGAAATGGCGATGGCGGTAATGCTCGAAGAGGGTATTGATTTATCGACCGCGAATCCCGAGAAGCTCTCCGACCAAAAAGTTTTGGAAAGCGACTACGTGATCACAATGGGCTGCGGCGATGCCTGTCCTTACTTTCCTGGCAAGACCTACCTCGACTGGCCACTAACCGATCCGAAGAATCAACCAATCGAGGTAGTTCGAGAAATAAGAAACGAAATCAAAGCCAAAGTTGAGGCACTAATTGCCGAGGTAAAAGCTAGCTCTTAACACTCTTTTTTGCCTTGGCGGCAACTGTCTTCACTTCTTTTTTACACCGGTCGTAGCCTTCTTGACTTCCTTTTTGACGCCGGTTGCGATTGTCTTGGCTTCCTTCTTCACACCGGTTGTAGCTTTCTTAACTTCCTTCTTCACGCCAGTGGTAATTTTCTTTGCCTCTTTTTTGACCTGATTGGTTTCTCTTTGGACCTCACGCTTAACCTCGGCCATTATGCGACCTAATTCCTTGCCCCACTTCTTCGGGTTGATGTCAACGTTCTCTTTGACCTTGGTTGAAACCCAGTCAGAACCTTCGGCAACTACGTTGCCGAATTTCTCAGAGAGGTCAACAAGCTGAAGCTCGAGATTAGAAACAGCTGATGTCTCGGCAACCTTTGCAAGCCATGAAACGTACGGACCAAAACCCTTGGCGTTGAGAGTGTATTTCTTGCTGGCGCCGGAGCCGGTTGATTTCACGAGCTTTGCCGCAACCAAAGTTGCGGCGATTGTTGTGACCTGTGCGGAGGGGAGCTTTGAAAACTCCGCGGTCTTTGCAACCGTTGAGCCTGGCTTATCCGCCAGAGTCTCTAGAACTAAACGTGCCTTAGGGTCGGCTATTGCCTTATAAATGTCAGTCATGATTGTTTACCTATCTCAATTGCCCGGGCCAAAGCGGCACCGGTGGCTTCAATGAATATCCTCTCTAATTGCGCTTCATCAAACTTTGCAGTTGCCTGCATGGTGGTTCCATTCGGGGAGGTCACCTGATCCCGGAGTTGCTTCGCGGAATCTTCCGATGCCGCAAGTAGTGTTGCAGAACCTAGGAATGTTGCTCTCACCATTAGGTCGGCCTCCGCTTCACTAAAGCCCATCGCTTGGGCTGCAGTCATAAGTTTTTCGGCAAAGTAAAAAACGTATGCCGGTCCCGACCCCGAGATGGTGCTCAGGGCATTTATCTTGTCTTCTTCAACAACAAGAACTTGACCCACTGTTTCAAAAAGCCCTTTGGCTACCGCAAGCTGGTTATCGGTTGCACTTTTGCCCTTCGAAATACCCGTCACACCGTGACCAACAATCGATGGGGTGTTGGGCATAGCTCGAATCACCGAAACTTTATTGCCTAGAGCTTCCTCCATAGCGGAGGTGGTGATGCCGGCTGCAACCGAAACAATTAGGGCCCCGTCTTTGACGGTGTCCTTTATTTCTCCAAGTGCCTCAAGAACCTTTCCGGGCTTGACGCCAATCAGCAAAATATCTGAGCCCTTGGCTGCCTCGCTGTTGGCTGAGGGTGTTTCCTCCGTCGCAAAAGCTGAGATGGAAAACTTTGAAGAGAGCGCCTTTGCACTAGCCGTCGTTGCGGTTGATGCGGTGATGGATTCGGGTGCGGTCCCGGCGGCAATCAGTCCACTCAGTATGGCCCCACCCATTGAACCTGCGCCAATAATGGCGATTTTGTTGTTCTCCATAGTTCCAGCTTAACCAGCTAGCCGTATCGGTGGGTCACGGTAGTTTGGTAGCTATTGGAGGATCATGGCAAAGACCAAAGCTGAGTACTCGTGTGTCGAGTGTGGCTGGACCGCGGCCAAGTGGGTTGGGCAGTGCGGCGAGTGCCAGTCCTGGGATACCGTCCAGCTAACCGCCCTCGGAAAGGGCCGAGGCATCGGGGTGGTTCGCTCCATCAGGCCAGCCGCCATCGGCGATAGCTTTGCCGCTAAACCAATCACTGAAGTTTCCACCGATCAGGTGCACTCTCGCCCCACCGGCGTTGGCGAATTTGACCGGGTATTAGGCGGGGGAATAGTTCCTGGAGCAGTTGTCTTACTCTCGGGTGAACCCGGGGTTGGTAAATCCACCTTGCTATTGGAAGTTGCTGCCAACAGCGCCAAGTCAGGCCTGAAGGTTTTGTACGTAAGCGGCGAGGAATCAACGGGCCAGATAAAGCTTCGCGCCGATAGAACCGGAGCGCTCTCCGAGAACTTATTTTTAGCCTCCGAGAATGATCTGGCAACAGTGCTTGGACAGGTTGATCACCTAAAGCCAGAGCTACTGATTGTTGACTCAGTGCAGACCATCATCGCCGGAGAAATAGACGGTGCCGCTGGCATGCCCTCCCAAGTTAGGGAGGTTGCTGCAAACCTAATTCGCGTGGCCAAGGAATCCAACCTGCCGATTATCTTGGTCGGCCACGTAACCAAAGACGGAACAGTTGCAGGCCCTAGAGCCTTGGAGCACCTGGTCGATGTTGTTTGCCACTTCGAGGGAGATAGGCAAACCAGCCTTCGATTCATTCGGTCGTTTAAGAACCGCTTCGGTCCGACCGACGAGGTGGGCTGCTTCGAGATGACCGGCGACGGTATCCTCGAGGTGCCAGACCCAAGCGGACTATTTTTATCCCGCTCCGAAACAGAAGTTTCTGGAACCTGTGTGACCGTAACCCTCGAGGGCAAGCGCGCCATGATCTCTGAGATTCAGGCGCTCGTTGTAAAAAGCTCAACCGCCCAGCCAAGACGAGTCACCAACGGTGTTGACTCATCCCGCGTTGCAATGCTCTTGGCGGTGTTGGAGCGCCGTGCCGGACTTAAGCTCTCCGAGTTGGATGTCTACGTGTCAACCGTCGGCGGCGTGAAAATATCTGAACCCTCGGCCGATCTTGCAATAGCCCTGGCTATTGCATCGGCCATCAAAGACCAACCGATTTCCCATGACGTCGTTGCCTTTGGCGAGATAAGCCTTGCGGGCGAAATTAGAAAAGTGAATCAGGCTCCAATTCGGCAAAACGAAGCTAAGCGACTGGGCTTCACCAAGGTGATTGACTCAAGTTTCACTCAGCTCAACAAAGCGTTAGCTGCGGGACTAAAGAGTTAGTTCAAGAGCTAGCTCTAGATATCTAGTTCAGAACAAACTGCTGCGAGTTAGTAGATAGCTCGCCGCTTACCTCAACCTTCAGGTGGTAGCTAGCGCCATCTGTGATTACTGGTGGCTGCTCAGCTCCACAACCCGAATCACTTGAGAAAACTTTTTCCCACGGCGAAGGTGAGCTCTCAACAGACTCACCGAAAGGCAGGATGATGTTGCTGTCAACCAGATCATCTCTGTTGCACTGAGCCGATTTCCAGATCACCTCATCACCACTTTGAATGGTGAAGAACTGAGCCTTGGCGCCGGCGTTAAAGGTGCAGTCAACCGAGTTTCTATTTGTGAGGCTGAACCAAATATAGGGAGTCTTGTTTGAGGCGAAGGCGTTCTTTGGCTCACCGTCAGAGGATCCAACTATTGCTTCAACAACAACGGTTCCTGGAGGACAGGGCTGACCTGATTCAACTACAACGCTGGATTCGGCAATACCGTCGGGTAATTGAACTTCGTCAGTCGCAGATGATCCGCCAAGCCAAGAGGAAATGGCACTCACTCCCGCCCAGATCAAACCAATGAAGACAACCAGCACGATGAGGGCGGCGATTCGTCTGCGTCGAAAAACTTCAGGGGTTGGCTTATTTGATCTAGGCACCTGGGACATGCCTTCAATTTTAGGTTTGGGGCTCTCTAGAGTTGCTTAAGCATGCGGGTGTTGCCCAAAGTATTTTGCTTGACCCGAGCCAGGTCCAAAAACTCAGCAATACCCTCATCGTGGGAACGAACCATTTCCGCGTAGACCTCCGGCTCGACCGGGGTCTCGGAAATTGACTCGAATCCGAACTTGCCAAAAAAATCAACTTCAAATGTTAGGCAAAAAATTCGCTTTAGGCCGATGTCTGATGCCCGCTCTAAAAGGCTTTCCAAAATCATCTTCCCGATGCCCTGGCCCTGGCGAGACTCTTCGATGGCTAGGGTTCTGACCTCGCCCAAGTCTTCCCACATCACGTGCAGAGCGCCGCAGCCAATCACTGCACCCGAGGCATCCTCGGCCACTAGGAATTCCTGAACCGATTCGTATAGTTCGACGCGCTCTTTGCCAAGCAGCACACGGGATTGAATAAGCGGACCGCAGAGATCGGCGATTGCCCCGATATCCGCAGTCTTAGCTGGCCTAACCTTGATTGACTCCATCTAACAAATGTTAGGCGGTTTGAGGGATGGATTCACGAACTTGGTTCGTGAACACAAACTCTCCCCCCACAAAATCAACCTTGATGTGGCTGGAGTTCTTGAGGTGACCCTCGAGAATCTGCTCGGAGATACGGTCCTCGATCTCTCGCTGAACGGCTCTGCGAAGCGGTCTTGCTCCGAGGCTTGGCTCCCAACCGATCTCCATCAGGCGCTGCTTGGCAGCGTCCGTTAGCTCCAGGGTCAGATCTCTTTCCTCTAGGCGAACCGAGAGGCGCTTGATAAACAGTTCAACTACCTGAAGCAGTTCTGCCTGGGTGAGCTGTGGGAAGACGATAGTCTCGTCGACTCGGTTTAGGAACTCTGGCCTAAAGCTGCGCTTTAGCTCCTCGTTTACCTTTGCCTTCATCAACTGGTAGTCGTTCTCGTTCGAGCCTTCCAAGCTAAAGCCCATGGCTCCGCGGGAGATATCTCTGGCTCCAAGGTTTGTGGTCATGATGATCACGGTGTTCTTGAAGTCAACAACACGACCCTGACCGTCGGTCAGACGACCTTCTTCAAGGATCTGAAGTAGGGAGTTGAAGATATCCGGGTGAGCCTTTTCGATCTCGTCGAACAAAACAACCGAGAACGGCTTGCGGCGAACCTTTTCGGTTAGCTGGCCACCCTCTTCGAATCCAACGAAGCCCGGAGGGGCACCGAACAAACGAGAGACGGTGTGCTTCTCGCCGTACTCTGACATATCCAGCGAGATAAGTGCGTTCTCGTCATCGAATAGGAATTCGGCCAAAGCCTTGGCAAGTTCTGTCTTTCCAACACCGGTAGGACCGGCGAAGATAAACGATCCGGAAGGGCGCTTCGGGTCTTTCAGACCCGCGCGCTGACGACGAATGGTCTTGGATAGAGCTGCAATTGCAACTTCCTGACCAATGACGCGCTTGTGTAGCTCGTCCTCCATGAAAATAAGCTTCGCGCTTTCTTCTTCCGAAAGCTTGAATACCGGAATACCGGTGGCCTGAGCTAGCACCTCTGCAATTAGTCCCTCGTCGACGATTCCCTGAGCGGCGACGTTACCCTTACGGAAGGTTTTCTCGAGCTGGGCTCTTTCGGCGGTGAGCTTTTTCTCCTCGTCGCGCTTAGACGCGGCAAGTTCAAAGTCCTGACCCTCAATAGCTTTTTCTTTTTCAACTCTTACTCCAACGATGCGCTCTTCGATTTCGCGAAGCTCGGGAGGCGAAGAAAGAATCGAAAGACGAAGCCTTGCACCCGCCTCATCCAGTAGATCGATCGCCTTATCCGGAAGGAAACGGTCGGTGACGTAGCGATCAGAAAGGGAAGCCGCAGCAACGATTGCACCGTCGGTGATTGATACCTTGTGGTGAGCCTCGTAGCGGTCGCGAAGACCCTTCAAGATGTTGATGGTGTGTGGAAGCGATGGCTCGTTGACCTGCACCGACTGGAATCGGCGAGCAAGGGCGGCGTCTTTTTCAAAGTGCTTGCGGTACTCATCCAAAGTGGTTGCACCGATTGTCTGCAGCTCTCCTCGAGCAAGCATCGGCTTCAAAATGGAAGCTGCGTCAATCGCACCCTCGGCAGCTCCGGCACCAACCAGGGGGTGGATTTCGGCGATGAAGGGGATGCTGTCGCCGCGGGTCCGAATTTCCTTGGTGACTTTCTTGAGTCTTTCCTCGAAGTCTCCGCGGTAACGGCTACCGGCAATTAAGGATCCAAGGTCGAGAGTGTAAAGCTGCTTGTCCTTTAGAGTTTCTGGGACGTTGCCAGACACAATTGCCTGGGCAAGTCCTTCGACAACTGCAGTTTTTCCAACACCCGGTTCACCGATTAGCACCGGGTTGTTCTTTGATCTACGGGAAAGAATTTGCATGACGCGCTCGATCTCGCGCTCACGACCAATTACCGGGTCAAGCTTTCCTTCCGCTGCTGACTGCGTGAGGTTCTTGCCGTACTGGTCGAGAATCTGTGAGCCTTTTTGCGGTGCGACCTGCTCGCCACCAACCTGAACGGTTTCTTTTCCTTGGAACCCGGAAAGAAGCTGAATGACCTGCTGGCGAACGCGGTTGGTGTCAGCTCCAAGACGGGTAAGAACTTGAGCTGCAACACCCTCACCCTCGCGAATAAGACCCAACAACAAGTGTTCGGTTCCGATGTATGAGTGTCCGAGCTGAAGAGCTTCGCGAAGCGAGAGCTCTAGTACTTTCTTGGCACGGGGAGTAAAAGGAATGTGGCCGGAGGGAGCCTGCTGTCCCTGTCCGATGATTTCCTGGACCTGGTCGCGAACTGCGTCTAAGTTGATGCCGAGAGACTCGAGTGCCTTGGCGGCGACTCCCTCACCCTCGTGGATTAGACCCAGAAGGATGTGTTCGGTTCCGATGTAGTTGTGGTTTAGAAGCTTGGCTTCTTCCTGGGCCAAAACAACGACTCGTCTGGCCTTATCGGTGAACTTCTCAAACATCTTTCACTCCCTTTATAGGGGCATTCAAAAATGCCCTAGGTAAAGATGTTAACCAGAGGGAAGGGGCTTAGGAAGGCTTGTTCGCCCTAGGCGTTAGAGGCTTTTTCGCGCTTGGCGCGCTCCTCGGCCTCTATTTTCGCGTAAACCTTACGCTCATTGGAGTCGGCTCGGAAAATGCCCCGCATCACCACATAGAACAAGATCCCCATAAGAACCGGGGGGATTATGGACATACCGAAGTCGCTTAGCCACTCCAGGACGGTTAGTTGAACTACTTCGATTTCTTCCATTTCAACTACCAGTTTACTTCACCAGCGGAAACAGTATGGTCTCTCTGATTCCAAGGCCGGTGAGGCTCATCAGCAACCTGTCGATTCCCATACCCATGCCACCAGATGGTGGCATTCCAAATTCCAGTGCCTTGAGGAACTCTTCGTCTAACTTCATGGCTTCCGGGTCTCCGGTTTTCGCAAGGGCTGCCTGAGCAACAAATCGCTCGCGTTGAATCACCGGGTCAACAAGCTCGGAGTATCCGGTTGCCTGCTCGTAGCCACGGATATACAGATCCCACTTTTCCACTACCCCGGGCTTATCGCGGTGATCGCGAGTCAAAGGAGAGGTATCGACCGGGAAGTCCATCACGAAGGTCGGGCCCTTAAGGGTTGGCTTCACAAAGTGCTCCCAAAGCTCCTCGACATATTTACCGTGCAGCGGGTGATCGATTTCAATCTCGACCTTGTCGGCAATTTTCTTTAGCTCTGCAATCGGTGTCGTCGGTGTAATCTCTTGGCCGGCTGCTTTCGAAAGTGACTCAAACATCGAAACCCTTGCCCACTCACCTGAGAGATCGTTTTGCTCACCGCCGTCAAGTGAAACTACCTGAGAACCGAAAACGTCCTGAGCCGCATTCTGAATCAGCTTCTGAGTTAGATCCATCATCGTGCCGTAGTCGCCGTAGGCCTGGTAAGCCTCGAGCATCGCAAACTCTGGCGAGTGAGTTGAGTCGGCGCCCTCGTTTCTAAAGTTTCGGTTTATTTCAAATACTCTCTCGATGCCTCCAACAACCGCGCGCTTCAAATACAACTCAGGCGCGATACGAAGGAAAAGCTCCATGTCGAAGGCGTTCATGTGGGTTTTAAATGGTCTTGCCGATGCCCCGCCGTGCATGGACTGAAGCATTGGGGTTTCAACCTCTAGATAGCTGTCCTTGGTAAAGGTGTCTCGAAGAGACTGCATCACCTGGGAGCGAATCTTCACGACCTCGCGAGCTCGGTCGCGAACAATTAAATCGATATACCTGTGACGAACACGAAATTCTTCCGATAGTTCGTTGTGAAGGTTTGGAAGTGGACGGACGGTCTTTGCAGCCATCTTCCAACTATCGACAAGAATGCTGAGCTCACCGCGCTTTGAGGTGATTACTTCACCCGCGACAAAGAGGTGATCGCCTAGGTCAACCAATTCCTTATATTGCTCAAGAGTTTGTTCGCCAACCTTATCGAGGCTCACCATGGCCTGAATTCTCTCGCCGTCGCCAGCTTGCAAAGTTGCGAAGCAAAGCTTTCCGGTGTTTCTTGCAAAAACCACGCGTCCCGCGACTGCTACTTTCTTGCCCGTGACTACATCGATCTCGAGGTCCGGGAACTCGGCCCTCACCTCTGAAATAGTGTGTGTGATGGGAAGTGATACCGGGTAGGCGTCGTTTAGGTCGTTGAGTTTTTCGCGCTTTTCCATGCGAATGGCAATTTGCTCGGGGAGATCCTCTGATTCGTTTTCTAGATTGTCAGTCATTGCCCTTTTACTTCTCCTAGAAGGTGATCAACCCGTTATCAATAAGTCTTACGTCGCCTACGGTTGCGGCAACAATCATCAATGCTTGGCCCGTAAAACCTTCTTCGATTGGTTCGAAGCTTGCTGGATTGACCAAGGCCAGATAGTCAAGTTTAGCCTCCGGAGCCAAAGTAAAGACGGAGCTCGCGGAGAAGTATGCACCGGCTGCTCCCCCACCACGCTTTGCCGCAAGGGCACCTTCCGCCAAAGCTTGAGAAAGAGTAAGCGCCAGACCAAGTTGAGACTTAGTCAGGCGCTTATTTCTACTCGAAAGTGCGAGTCCCTTGGAGTCTCGAACAGTTGGAGCCTCGATTATTTCGATTGGGTCCCTTATCCCCAGAGGGTTTTGAGCCTTCACCAGTTGGCGAATCAAATAGAGTTGCTGCGCGTCCTTGGCGCCAAAGATCGCCGTATCCGGTTGGACGATGTCAAACAGTCTCGATACCACCGTAAGCATCCCGTCGAAGTGATCGGGCCTGGCAGCTCCCTCGTAAACTTTTCCGACTGGACCGGCCGATTGAGTTATCTCAAACTTGGCATCGGGATAGATTTCATCGACTGGCGGAATGAATAATAGGTCGACGCCGGCCTTGGATAAGGCCCTGGCGTCGGCATCTTCGTTTCTCGGGTACAGCTCAAAATCCTCCGAGCTGCCAAACTGCAGCGGGTTTACAAAAATAGAGGCAACCACGAGGTCAGCATGCTGCTTGGCAATTGCAATAAGGGATAGGTGTCCTTCGTGGATTGAGCCCATTGTTGGGACGAAGGCGACTTTTTTCCCAGATACTTTGGTTCGCGAGACCATTAGCGCAACATCCGCTACTGTTCTCACGACCTTCATCTAAAGATCCCCTATCAAATCTTCTGGTTTGATCTGGCGGTGTCCCTTGGACAGTGCCTGATCCACCGCACTTTCTATTACCGGTGCAATAACCAGAGCTGGATTCTCAACTCCAGCTTGCTCCAGCAAACCAACTGCCTGATTAACAATCATTGCGGAAAAATTGCTGGCAACCGCTATTGCCTCGGCATAGCTAGCTCGTGCCTTACTTGCAATCACAATAGGTTCAGCGCCCATCTCTATAACAAGCGCCTCAGCGATGGGGAGTGCAACAACCGGTGCGCTCACCGCAAAGTAGCTTTCCTTCATGCGATTTATATCCAAACTGGTTCCGGTAAAGCGCATCGCGGGGTGAATAGCCAGCGGAATAGCTCCTTTTGACACTGCAACTGAAAGTATTTCGTGATCAAATTCAGCGGCCAGGTGCACCACAAGTTGTCCAGCTCTAAAAAAATCAGACAGCGACAAAACAGTTGACTCGATCTCGGAGGACGGAACCGCAAGAAGCACTAAATCTGCGGCGGCAAGAATTTTCTCATCGGATAGTTTTTTAGCAAGCGGAAGTAAAACCTCAATACGTTCATCGGTATCGAGTGCATCTGCGGTGACCGCAACCACCTGATGACCGGCATGAGAAAGTGCCTGGGCCATGGCAATCCCTGCAATCTGACTGCCAACAACTCCGATGTTTAGTCTCCCCTGCTTCACGATGTCACCCCCTGTTCGGCATCTGCGTCCGGGTCATTGGGCAACTTGCAGAGTTGCTCGGTCACATAAGCCGATGCCACCAGGGCGAAGCTTGCGATAAAACCCAAGCCATTTTGTAGTGCTGAAACTGGCACCACAACCGGGCTAAATAATTGGTAGCCAACCACCCCGATGTGCCAGCCGGCAAATAGTGCTCCCGCGAGCGAGCTTGCCTTGGCAAGTAGTAAAACGCGAACCGCATAAAAAGGATCCACCCTTTTGGGTCTTGCGACTTTGCTATCTCTAAGAGCGTTTCGGTAGCGCCAAATAGGAATTGAGAGCGCAAGCAACACAACGCCGATGGCCCCTAGGGTAATCAGCAGGTTGGTTGGAGATACCGGGACCTGAAAACCGCGGGAGACCAATAAAGAAGCAGCAAAGTACCCGACTACGGCAGTTGCCAGGATCAGCCCAGATAAGAAGTTCAGCTTGGTGGGTTTCATGACACGACACTCACCTGAGAAGTCATTGAACTCGCCAACTCAGCAACGCTGCCGTGGCCTGGCAGGATTGCACTCTCGTCCATCATGAACCACGGCACCAGAACAAAGGCCCGCTGATGGGATCTTGGGTGCGGGATGGTTAAGTGCTTGGAGGATTTGAAAACATCCTCGTAGGTGATGATGTCAATATCTAGTGTCCTGGATCCCCACTTATGCAGCCTGATGCGCCCGTGAAGATTTTCTATCCTGGTGATTTCTTTGAGTAGCTTTCTTGGTCCAAGCTGAGTTGCAATTTTGATTACACCGTTTAGGTAAGCAGGCAGCGAATCATCGGGGCCTGACTCAGTTAGTGCGACAGATTCAACCAGCGGGGACCGCTCCAAGACCCGAATCTTTTTTTGAGCTGCGAGTTGCTCGATAGCAATCTCGATTGTTTTTTCGCGATCACCCAGGTTTGCGCCAAGAGCTAGCACCGCTATCTTCCAAGTTCGCATTAGCTTGACCTCTTGGCCTTTGCTGTGACCGAAACGGTATCAAAGTAAAGGTCGATTGGAGCATCCGGCTTTGAGACGGTGATTTTCACCTTCTTGGCCCAGGGGCTAGCGGCAAATAAAACTTCATCGGCTAAGCGCTGAGATAAAGTTTCCAAAAGATTGACGGGGTTGTTTCGAACGTTTTCAGAAATTAGGTGGGCGATCTCGGCGTAGCTCACGGTATTGGCGATGTCATCAGTTTCTCTGGCACGCTCCGAATCAATTTTGATCACCGCATCCACGATGAAGTATTGACCTTCTTGACGCTCGTGCTCCATGACTCCGTGATAGCCATAGACCCGAAGTCCCCTGATTTTGATTCTTTGGGTCATTTACTTACTCTGCCCGCTTGATTCCTGATTCGCAAACGCCAGCGCCTCGACTACCTTTATGGCGTCCAGTGTGGTGGATACGTTGTGGACCCTTACCCCCCAGAGTTTTCTTTGAAGTAGCAGAGCTGTCAGGACAGCACTTGCCAAATCCCTTCTCTGGTTACTTACCCCCGCAACGTCATCTGGCTCTAAGGCCCCGGCGATAAATCGCTTCCTGGAAGCCCCAACCAGAATCGGAAGATTGAGTTTTTCTAGTTCGTCGAGTCTTGCAACCAGGTGCCAGTTCTGCGCGATGTCCTTCGCAAAGCCAAGACCCGGATCGATAATCAATCGATCTCTTGAGATCCCGGCGGCTTCCGCCTTGGCAACTCGATCGGTGAGCTCGGAGGCAACATCGGTTGCCACCGACTCGTAGTTATTCATCGAGTCCATAGTTTCGCTAAAGCCGCGCCAATGACTCACAATATATTTGCAATCAAGGTCTCGGAGCTTTGCAAACATTTGCTCATCTGCAAGACCGCCGGAAACATCGTTAACAATTTTTGCCCCGGCCGCCACCGCAAGCGCCGCGGTATCCGCGTTCATGGTGTCGATGCTAATAACCGCTTTGCTTGAAAGAAATTCTGGATTGGCGACTAACCTTTCAATCACTGGGAGGACTCTGGACTGCTCGTCTTCAAGCTTTACCCGGAGGGCTCCTGGCCTAGTTGATTCGCCACCAAGGTCGATGATGTTGGCGCCTTCTTTAATTAGCGCGAGTGAATGTTCCATGGCTTCTGCGGCTCCTAGAAACTGTCCGCCGTCAGAAAAGGAATCTGGGGTGATGTTGACTACGCCCATAATCAGGGGCCTGGTGAAATTCACCATGTTGTCATTTGGCAATCAGGGCCATGATTTCAGTCCTTGCCACCGGTTCAGTGAAAGTGCCAAGGGCCTTCATTGTCACGGTGTTGGCCTCTGGTTGTCTCGCTCCGCGAGATGCCACACAGTGGTGCCGGGCCTCAATAACCACCACAACTCCCTGGGCCCCAAGTCCTTCTTGAATGGCTTCGGCAATCTGAGAAGTGAGGTTTTCTTGCAGCTGAGGCCTGGCAGACAATACCTCAACAAGTTTTGGCAATCTTCCTAGTCCAACCACCTTGCCCTTGGGAAGGTAAGCGATGTGAGCTACGCCGATGAAGGGAAGTAGGTGGTGTTCACAAATAGAGACCAGTTCGATGCCCTTTAGCATCACCAGGTCGTTTTGCTCGGCTGGAACTGCATCGGCCAAGATGCTCAGCGGATCAACGCCAACGCCTTTGAAAAACTCTTGATAGGCATCAGCGAATTTCTCCGGGGTTGCCAAAAGCTCTGAGCGATTTGGGTCTTCGCCGATTGCGGTGATTAGCTCCCTCACCGCATTCTTGATGCGATCGATGTCAACCAATTACTTTTTCTTTGATCCCGTGGTCGATTTCTTAGCGGTTGGCTTTTTTGCAGCGGCTTTGGGTGCAGCCTTCTTGGCCGTTTTTTTCTTGGCCGCGTCGCGCGAGGCGGTGGCCTCCGCTTTTTTCTTTGCCGCAACTTTAGCGGTAGTTGAACCCTTGGAAGGAATTGGAATCGGACCCTTTTTGGAAACCGGACGTGAAGTCTTAGACAGCCAAAGCTTGCGCTTGGGAAGTTTCTTTACGCTCTTGAAAATTCTTGCGATGTCGTCCGGGTTCAAGGTTTCTTTTTCCATCAGCTCTTTGGCCATGGTGTCCAAAACCTTGCGGTTTAGGTTGATGGCGCGGTAAGCCTCGTCGTGTGCGTTATCTAAAATCTTTCTGATTTCAATGTCGATCTGGTGAGCGACCTCATCGGAGTACTCCCTGGCCTGGGCCATATCTCGTCCGATAAACACCTCTCCACCGCCGCCGTAAGAAACTGTTCCAACCGATGCGGAGAATCCGAACAGCGTAACCATCTGACGCGCAGTCTTGGTGGCTTTTTCAAAGTCGTTGGATGCACCGGTAGTTGGATCGTGGAAAACAATTTCCTCGGCCGCTCTTCCGCCAAGCGCGTAGGCGATTTGATCGAGCAACTGGTTTCTGGTGACTGAGTAACGATCCTCCATGGGTAAAACCATGGTGTATCCAAGAGCACGGCCCCTGGGCAAGATGGTCACCTTGGTGACCGGGTCCGAGTGATTTAGTGAGGCTGCGACCAGTGCGTGACCTGCTTCGTGGTACGCGGTGTTTAGACGCTCTTCGTCTTTCATCAGACGAGATTTTTTCTGAGGTCCGCCGATGACGCGGTCAATCGCCTCATCAACGGTTGCTGCGTCAATGGTCTTGTGGTTCTCACGCGCTGACAACAATGCCGCTTCGTTTAGAACGTTCGCAAGATCCGCTCCTGTGAAGCCCGGGGTTCTTCTAGCGATAAGAGCTAAGTCAACATCGTCATCAACCGGTTTGTTCTTGGCGTGCACTCGAAGAATTTGTTCTCTTCCTGCCAGATCCGGTGCTCCAACACCAATCTGCCGATCGAATCTTCCGGGCCGAAGTAAAGCCGGGTCCAGGATGTCTGGGCGGTTGGTGGCTGCAATCAAAATCACGCTGATGTTGGAGTCGAAGCCGTCCATCTCGACAAGTAGCTGGTTTAGGGTTTGCTCGCGCTCGTCGTTTCCGCCACCGATGCCGGCTCCACGCTGTCGACCAACCGCGTCAATTTCATCAACGAAGATGATCGCCGGCGAAGAGGCCTTGGCCTGCTCAAAAAGATCGCGAACTCGCGATGCTCCAACACCAACAAACATTTCAACGAAGTCAGAGCCCGAGATTGAGAAAAACGGAACTCCGGCTTCGCCGGCTACCGCTTTGGCAACCAAAGTTTTTCCGGTTCCGGGGGGTCCGTATAGAAGGACGCCCCTTGGAATCTTGGCGCCGAGCGCTTTAAAGCGCTCGGGCTTTTTTAGGAAGTCTTTGATTTCCTCGAGTTCTTCGAGGGCCTCGTCGATACCGGCAACGTCCTTGAAGGTGGTCTGCGAAGTTTCTTTGGTGACCATCTTGGCTTTGGACTTGCCAAACTGCATTACTTTGCCGCCGCCTGATTGCATGGAGGAAAGTAGGAACCAAAAGATTAGGCCGATCAAGATAAAGGGAAGCAGGGAACCTAGCAAAGCTAGGTACCAAGGGGTGTTTGGAACCTCGTCGTTATAGCCATCGGCTATCACCGAATTATTTATGGTTTCAACTACCTGCTCGCCGCGTGGAGCAACATAGAAAAACTGAACCTGGGAACCAAACTCAGCGTCGGGACTTGATAGCTCAACGTCAACTCTTTGCTCGCCGTCAAGAATCTTTACCGACTGAGCTTTACCGGATTCGATCAGCTGCAGGCCGTATTTAGTGTCCACCTGCTGATAGGTCTCAGCGTTTATAAGGGTGGTACCGGTCACGAGTATGGCAATCGCAACAACGATCCAGACATATGGTCCAGAGAGGATTTTCTTGAGCTTCATAGATTCCTAGGTTACCTGCCGAAACTGGCAGTTTGGTTTTAGGAGTAAACCGAAGGCGATAGCACCGCTACCCCAGGCAGGGTGCGGTATTTCTCGTTGTAGTCGAGGCCATATCCGACAACAAACTCGTTCGGAATTTCAAAGCCCACCCAGCGAACTTCGACCTCAACCTTGGCAGCATCGGGCTTTCTAAGCATCGTTACAACTTCAACCGAGGAAGCTCCGCGGGCTTCTAGGTTGGAAACCAACCAAGAAAGTGTGAGACCGGAGTCAATGATGTCTTCAACAATCAGAACATCTCTACCCAAAACATCAGAATCTAAGTCTTTAAGAATTCGAACCACTCCGGAGGAGGTAGTTCCTGATCCGTAGGAAGAAACCGCCATCCAGTCCATCTGGACTCTGGTTTGAACAGCGCGGGATAAATCGGCCATAAACATAACCGCACCCTTCAGCACCCCAACAAGAAGTAGGTCTTTGCCTGCGTAGTGGGCATCTATTTCTTTGGCCAGTTCCGCTATGCGGCTTTCAATCTGTTCTTTGGTGATCAGTACCTGGGTGATTTCAGCGGTTACGGTTTCCAGATCCAACGCTTTTCTCCTGCTTGGTGAAGGTTATGGTGTTTGCCTTACGCCCTACTCTAACCCCTGGCAGGGTCAGTGGCTTTTGCCCATGCCAGGACAAAACCAGATCAGCAACCGCCAAAACGTGAGTCCGACTAGATTCTTTGCCGAAGCCATCAAGAGCAATCTTGATCACCCGATTCAACATCGCCTGAGGCAACTTGGCAAGCTGAGCCGTATCAAAGCTCACCGAAGTACCGGAAACCTTCGCAAGCTTTAGATACTTCTTATTGGCTTCGGTGTCCAGGTATTGGCCATCCTCGCGAAGCTGGTCCGAAGTTCTAATCAGTGACTTAGCTACCGACCCACCGAGCTTTCTTTCCAAAAATGGCAAAATAGTTTTTCGAATCAATACGCGTAAGTACTTCTGGTCCTGGTTCTGCGGGTCGGACCAAAACTTAATTCCACTGTCTCGACAAAACTCTTCGGTGGTTTTGCGCTCGATGCTTAGAAGTGGGCGCAGTAAGTACTCTGTTTTGGTAGCCATGCCGGATAGTGATTTGGCACCGGAACCTCGAACTAGGCCAAGCAAAACTGTTTCTGCCTGATCGGATGAGGTGTGACCCAAAACAATAAAGTTTGATTTGGTTTTTAGGCGGAGTGTTTCCAGGGCGGTGTAGCGCGCTTCGCGCGCTGCCGCTTCAAGTCCGCCTTTCTTCCCAACGCTCACCTTTTTGATATGAACTTCATCAATTCCCAAACCAAGAAGTTGCTTGGCGGCTTGGCTTGCAACCTTGTCACTGTTTGGTTGAAGTGAGTGATCGATTACCGCTGCAGCGATTTTAAGATTGAGTTTTTTAGCTTCGAATTCGGCTGCCGCTGCCAAAGCCAGCGAGTCGGCTCCCCCGGATACGGCAATGAGAAGTTTCTGGCCGGATCTTGTGTGGGCAAGAAGCACTTGTCTAACCGCATGGCGAACAAGGCCCTGGGCGGGAGATAGACGCTTACGCACCGGAACTTCTTCTTTCCTTCAATTTGGGTAATCTTGGAGCTGGAACAAGCCTATTGAGGAGAGTAAATGTTTGAAGCAGTAATCGAGATTCCTAGGGGATCCCGGAACAAATATGAAGTTGATCACGAAACCGGTCGTGTGCACTTGGACCGCGTGCTCTACACACCATTTGTTTACCCGGTTGACTACGGCTACTTCGACAAGACCCTAGGCGGCGACGGCGACCCGCTAGATGCCCTAGTGCTCCTTGAATTCCCAGTTTTCCCAGGCGTTGTTGTGAACGTGCGTCCAGTAGGTGTCTTGCCAATGGAAGACGATGGCGGAATGGACGAGAAGATTCTTTGTGTTCCAGCAGGCGATAAGCGCTGGGATCATATCCAGGACATCTCAGATGTTCCGGAGCAGACCAGAAATGAAATTGAGCACTTCTTTACTCACTACAAAGACCTTGAACCGGGCAAGTGGGTCAAGTGTGGCAAGTGGGCCAACAAAACCGAGGCGGAAAGACTAATCGCCGAGGCAAAAGCCAATTACAAGCACTAAAGAAAGTTACTGACGCGGTGCGCTTGGGCGCGCAGCGTAAGGAACAACTTCACCCATTCGCTGAGCGAGCGGAATTATTCGAACCGGCTTCGATGGGTTTGGTGCGTCAAGAATTAATCCGCCACCGATGTAAATACCGATGTGGTACTTATCCCCGTAGCCGCGGTTTAGATGGTTGTTGCTGGTGGACCAGAACACCAAGTCTCCAGCTTCGATCTGTCGAAGCGGAACAAGCTGACGCCTATCCATCGCGTTAATAAACTGATTCGAAACCGAGTGCGTACCGATTGCTATACCGGCAGCTTCATAAGCCTTGAGGGTCAAACCACTGCAGTCCCAAACGTTTGGGCCGCGTCCACCAAGGACGTAAGGCTTACCGAGCTGAGCTCTAGCGAAAGCGATTACGCGCTCAACTTTTTCTTGGTTTGGTGGTCCAACTTTGTATAGCTCAGGGGCTTCCGGAAGAGAGGTTCCGGCTGCCTGGCGTCTTTCCCAAGCCAAGCCTTCCGCACGCTGACGCTCAAGATCAGAAGCGGTGTTTCGAAGCGACGCTAGCTGGTTATAGAAAATTCTTCCTTGGCGCTTGTTGGCGGCAACCTTGGCTTCAACGGCATTGGCCGCGGCGGTTGCCTCATCGAAGGCTTTTTTGGCAACTGCAGCCTTGGCTTCGAGTTCCGCCTGAGCGGTTGTAAGCTCATCGGTTAGGGCCTTAGCTAGGCGCTGGCGCTCCAAAGACTTTTGATAGATAAGTTCTGTTTGCTCAGCCAGCTTTTCTTGGGCTCCGAGCTGGTATAAAAGGTCATCGGCTTGCCCGGGGTTTAAAAACAGATTCAGCGATGTCCCACCGGAACCGTTTCGAAGCATCTGGGAGGCAATTTGGCCAAGCTGCTCGGAGGCCTGCTCCGCTTCGGCGAGCGCCGCCTTGGTCTGTTTCTCAAGGACCTTCACCTTGCGCTCAACGATTTCAAATTCTTCTTGGGCAACGTTAAAAATTTCGGCTTTTATGCTTGCTTCGCGGTTTAGAGCCGCAACCTCGTCTTCTTGATCCTCAATCAGCTTCTCGATACGAGTGATCATGTTCTGCTTCTCAACTACATTTCGCTTGGCTGCTGCGACCTCGGCCGCGGTGGGGTAGTTGGGGTTTGCAAGGGCCGGAACGGCCACCAGGGTGCCCAGAATTAGACCCATGCTAGCGAGCAGGGCAAAAGAGGCTTTTAGTCGGGAAGACATGTTTTTCAAGCTAACACGAAACCTTGAAGTAATACCTGAAGGATTACTGAGAGTGTCGCTAAACATAAGAGGTCTAAAGCCCTTTGGGGTTGCCAAATAAGGCCCTTGGGGGCTACTGTTTATAGCTGGTGCTATGAAGTTCCACTCTTTGTAGGCCCCATCGTTTAGTGGCCTAGGACGCTGCCCTTTCACGGCAGTAGCACGGGTTCGAATCCCGTTGGGGTCACCAGATGTATGGCTCGTAGCAACGAGGCCCTGTAGCGCAGTTGGTTAGCGCGTCGCCCTGTCACGGCGAAGGTCGCCGGTTCAAGTCCGGTCAGGGTCGCTTCAAATAGGAGCCCTCTTTTGAGGGCTTTTATTGAATGGGGGTGGGTCAAACCGCCTTTAGGCTCTGTAGCTCAGTTGGTAGAGCGAACGACTGAAAATCGTTAGGTCACCGGATCGATGCCGGTCGGAGCCACCAGTTTCAACTTGCTTCTGCAACCCTTAGAAAATCTTTTGAGGGTGTTGGTATGCAAAGAACCCCTACTTCCCCACACGTCATGACTAGGTTGGGTAATAGACATATTTCGGTTGGTAATCTTGCCAGCCCATTACCTTCTAAGGACTCAATAAAAAGTGCCACAAAAAACCCGCAATCGCTGGATCGGCCTGATCTTTATCTCGATGGCAATCTCCATCGTCATCATCGACGGCACCATAGTAAACACCATCTTCCCCGCCATCATCAATGACCTATCCCTAAGCTCAGCAGAAGTTCAGTGGGTTCAGGAGTCATACATCCTTGTCTTCGCAGCACTGCTGTTGGTTTTTGGATCAATCGCCGACCGCATCGGTCGCAAGCGACTTCTTATTATCGGCATCGTTATCTTCACCCTCGCCTCGGTATGGGCGGGTATCTCCGCCACCCCTGCCGAACTAATCCTGGCTCGTGTGGTTCAAGGTATTGGTGGCGCGATGGTTTTGCCAACCACGCTGTCTTTGGTGAACGCAAACTTCCAGGGCAAAGAAAGAGGAATCGCTTTCGCCGTTTGGGGTTCAACAATCGGTGGAATGGTTGCCGTGGGTCCCGTACTTGGTGGCTGGCTAGCAACTGATTTTGAATGGCGCTGGGCTTTTGGAATCAACCTGCCCATCGGCATGATCATCATCGCAGGCCTTTTGTATTTTGTCCCCGAGTCCAAATCGACCCAGCGAGCAGGTGGCATCGATATCGTAGGCGCAGCGATATCGGTTGTGATGTTCTCAACACTTATCTTTGGTCTGATCGAAGGAAGAATCTACGGCTGGTGGGAAATAAATCCTGCGAGGCAGTTTGAGCTATTCGGTTTTGTCTGGCCAACCGAAGGCATATCGGTAATTCCAATTTCGCTTGCGATCTCTGTTGTTGCAACAGTTGCCTTCGTTCTCTGGGAGAAAATGCGTGAGCGCGAAAAGAAAAATGTGCTTTTGGATCTTGACCTCTTCAAGATTGGCTCCTTTAGAAACGGGTCAATTGCAGCAGCGATCATCTCGATGGGTGAATTCGGCATCTTGTTCGCAATTCCTCTTTGGCTGCAAAACGTACTAGGACTGTCACCAATTAGCTCAGGACTTGTGTTGCTGTGGCTTGCAGCCGGAGCTTTCCTAGCCTCCGGTATCGGTGGAGCCCTGAGTGGCAAGTTAGCTCCCGCGATGGCGGTCCGCATCGGAGTTGGGCTTGAACTGATCGGTGTCGGTGGAATTGCTCTAAATGCCACAACCGACGGTGGTTGGATTTCAATCGCAGGATTTCTGTTTGTGTACGGAATCGGAATTGGTCTTGCGACAGCGCAGCTCACCGGTGTGATCATGGTTGATGTTCCAATGGACAAATCAGGTCAGGGATCAGGTTCGCAGTCCACCGTTCGACAGATTGGTTCGGCCCTCGGCATTGCTTTGCTTGGAACAGTTCTATTCACATCGACCCAAACGTCTCTTGAAACAAGACTCGATGAATTGCAAATTGACGCAACTCAGCAAGTTCAAATTGTTGACGCAGTTGTCGAATCAGCTGGAGCTGCCATCCCTGGACTTGGTGAGCTGAATCCCGCCCTTCAGGAAGCTGCCGGACAAGCGTTTACCGATGGAACCAAAGCCGCGGCTTGGGTAGCTGGAGGTTTCTTACTGCTTGGCTTTGCCAGCACATTCAACCTTGGATCCAGGGCGCCTTCCAAATCTGCACGAAAAGAACCTACAAAGGACAAGCCCACGAAGGTCAAAAAGAAGTAGTCCCGGTTGAAGCTGGCTCTCTTGTTTGCGATCTTTCTGGGTGGAGCCCTGGGATCGCTTTCGCGATACACCATCTGGTTAGGCGCTGAGCAAGCCGGAGTATCAGTTCTTATCTTTGATCTTGTTGCAACTTCAATTGTGAACATCGCTGGAGCTGCCTTTCTGGGGTTTGTTCATAGCTCTGCATTCAGAATGAGTGAAAAAGCAAAGGCCTTCTGGGGCTCCGGATTTGCCGGTGGCTTCACAACTATGAGTGGCTTAGCCCTTATTACTGCAGGCAGCTCTTTAGGCCTTTCTGAAATCGGGTACCTCTACTGGCTAGCGGTAGCTAGCCAGTTTGTTGTTGGTGTCTTGGCTTACTGGTTTGTTCGATCAAGCTTTGGAATTACCAAGGGCTCGGTGAGGTAGCCAAGTGGTTGAAGTTTTTGTCGGGGCACTAGCCGTTGGATTATTGGGCGGGGCAGGCTCTGTTGTTCGTCACCTGATTGGCAGCTGGCGAGGATTTTTACCCTGGGGAATTTTGGTAGCCAACTCCTTGGCTTCATTTATTGCCGGTCTGGCACTAAGCGCTGGGGTCAATGAAGTTGCTCTGATTATTGGACTGGCCGGAGGGCTTTCCACCTTTTCTACTTTCGCAGCCCAAAGCTATGAGCTTTGGGCAAAGGGTCGAAGGGGTAGGGCTTTATTGAACGGGGTGGCAAACCTAGTGTTTCCGGCTGTTAGTTTCCTCACAGCGTCGATATTGCTCTAGCTAAAAGCCTGAGGCCGGATGCTAAACTTGTCTCAGATTTCATTGATTCTGCGCCTTTTTGGGCGCGGCCAAGATACGAAGAGGGGGTCTCGCCATGGGGCGTGGCCGTCAAAAGGCAAAGCACACCAAGGTTGCTCGCGAGCTGAAGTATTTCAGCCCGTCAACTGATTACAACGCCCTCGAAAAAGAACTCACCAAGGCGCCGGGCTCGAATGAGCCCGACTACGAAGACAAGTGGGCCGATCTCTACTCCGATGACGGGGACGAAGAGACTGAAGGAGACGAGGAGAACGAAGGGGATTCGACATCTAAGTCCTAAAACCCATTAGAAGTCCTTGGGGCAACCGCCACAAGGCAAACCAGACGGTCGAAATGACATTCGATCCGAAACTGAAAGAAAACTAAACATGAAAAGACCCAGAATAACTCTGGCGCCAATCGCGCTGGCTCTAGGTGCAGTTTTGACCCTAGGCGCTTGCGCGAGCGAAACCCCTGTAGACACATCCGGTGAATCAATCACCATTTATTCAGGTAGAAACGAAGTGCTCATCTCTGAGCTACTTGATACCTTCACTCAAGAAACCGGCATTCAAGTTGAAGTGCGCTACGGCGACTCTGCAGAGCTTGCCGCTCAAATCCTTGAAGAGGGAGACAACATCCGTGCCGATGTCTACTTCGGCCAAGATGCCGGAGCTCTTGGAGCACTCGCTCTAGCCGGAGTCACTCAGACTCTCTCCCCAGACATCATGGAACTAGTTCCAGCAGAATTTAGATCAACTACCTCGCAGTGGGTTGGGGTCTCTGGCCGCTCAAGGATGATTCTGGTTGACCCAACCACGGTGACCGAAATTCCGGCTTCATATAAAGATTTGATGGATTCTTCCTGGAAGGGAAGAATCGGAATTTCGCCAAACAACGCTTCTTTCCAAGCCTTCATCACAGCAATCCGAGTTTTGGAGGGTGAGCAGGCAGCCATTGACTTCTTGGCAGCCATGAAAGAAAACGGAGTGCTGTTTGAGAAAAACTCCATCATTTTGCAGGCAGTTGAAGACGGCGTCATTGACGCAGGACTTATCAACCACTACTACTGGTTTGAGCTCGCTGCACAGAACGGCGTCGAGAACATGAGATCAGAAATTGCTTGGTTCGAAGACGGTGACATCGGAAACTTGATCAACGTCGCAGGTGTTGCAGTTGTCAGCGATAACCCGAGCGCTCAGGTCTTCGCTAAGTGGTTGCTTGGCGACACCGCGCAGCGCTACTTCGTTGAGCGAACCAGGGAGTACTCGATGACCGGTATCCCCGAGGTTCAAGGACTTAAGCCCCTTGTGGATATCCAGGCGCCGGAGATAGACCTCTCGGATCTTGAGTCTTTGGCTGAGACACTTGAGTTAATCCGAAAGGCTGGATTGCTCTGACCAAGACCCTAAAGTCAAGACCGCCTATAGCCATATGGCTAGTGGCGGTGTTGGCCGTCTTGATTTCTTTTATTCCACTCGCCTACCTCTTTGTTCGAGTTGGTGGAGCGGGCATTTCAACCTTTGTTGAGTTTGTTCTGACGCCAAGAACTCTTGAACTAATAATCAACTCACTTCTAATGGCCGCAGCCGTCTCGGTTTCCGCGGTTGTTGTTGGAACCGTACAGGCCTGGATTGCAGTTAGGTCAAACATTCCGGGAAGAAAAGTGTTCGCCATCTTGGCCGCTCTTCCGCTAGCGATACCTTCTTATGTTGCTGCCTACGCCTGGGTTGCAGTCATCCCAGGCTTTAGCGGTTTCTTTGCCGCTTGGTTGCTTCTCACTGTTGGAACGTCTCCGCTTGTCTATCTGGCGGTTTCGGCCGCCCTTGCAAGATTTGATTCGGCAACTGAAGAAGTTGCTTCTTCGTTGGGATCTGGAAAGTTTCAGGTTTTGAGAAAAGTGACCTGGCCAAACATCCGAGGCGCTGCGGTTTCGGGTGGGCTGCTATCAGCACTTTATGTGTTGAGCGACTTTGGTGCCGTAAGCATTGTGCGCTACGACACTTTCACAAGAGCCATATATAACGCCTACCGAGCCAGCTTCGATAGGAGCCTGGCTGCAAGCCTTGCTCTTGTCTTGGTTGCAGTCACCATTCTGGTACTGGTTGTTGAGTCTAGATCCAGGGGAAAACTTGCAGTTAGCTCGGTCATAGCAAACCGCCTAAACCGGATAGATCTTCGGGGCTGGAAGTGGCCACTCGTTGCACTGCTTTCCGGCATTGCAACGGTGAGCCTTATGGTTCCTGTTGCGAGCCTAACTAGATGGTCCATAACCGGCATTCCAAAAACCGACTGGGCGAAAGTTTTAGAGGCACTCTATAACTCGGTCATACTTTCGGTTTCCGGTGGAATGCTGACTGCACTGTTTGCCGTTGCCATCGCCGTTGTGGTGGTTAGGTTCAAATCTCGATCCGCCTACGTCCTTGAGAGATCAGTTTGGCTAACCCACGCAACCCCGGGAATCGTCGTTGCACTTTCCCTAACCTTCTTCTCCAACCAGGTGGCCCCTTGGATCTACCAGAGCTTTGCTCTGGTGCTGATTGCTTACCTTGCTCTGTTCCTGCCTAACGCCCTCTCCGCAGTATCAACACCGCTTAGGCAATCTCCCGTTGGCCTGGATGAGGTAGCCGCTTCCCTTGGTCTAACCAAGTTAGAAACCTTGAGGAAGGTTGTGTTGCCAATTGCAGGTCCAGGTATCTTTGCAGCAACCACCCTTGTGATCTTGACCGTTCTGAAAGAACTGCCAGCAACACTGCTTCTTCGCCCAACCGGTGTAGAGACCCTCGCCACCAGGCTCTGGACCGAGACTGGGGTTGCCGCGTTTTCTACGGCTGCGCCTTATGCATTACTTTTGGTACTGCTGGCTGGAATACCGGCATGGTTGCTCAATAGAGCAATTAGAAAAGATCTTGAACCGATTAATGACTTGGAGCGTGTCTAGTGGTTGCAACCCTCGCGCTGTCTGGCGTCAGCAAGTCCTTTGGCTCTCAGACAGTCCTTGATGGGCTCTCTTTGGAAGTTACCAATGGTGAGTTTGTTGCGGTGCTTGGTTCATCAGGTTCTGGCAAGACAACTCTTTTAAGACTTATCGCTGGCTTCGATGATCCGGACACCGGCGAGATCTCAATTGCCGGAAAACTGGTTGCAGGAAAGAACGTCTTTGTTCCAGCCGAGGCAAGAAGGGTTGGCTATGTGCCGCAGGATGCGGCACTATTTCCTCACCTATCCGTTTCAGAAAACATCGCTTTTGGTCTAAAGGGTCTTACGAAGCCGGCCCGAACGGCCAGGGTAAGTGAGCTTCTAAAACTTGTCTCGATGGAACAGTTTGAAAACCAGTCCGCTACCTCACTATCGGGAGGACAAAAACACCGCATTGCTTTGGCTCGCGCTTTGGCTCCCGAGCCTGAACTGATACTGCTCGATGAGCCCTTCGCGGCCCTCGATGCCGAGCTTCGCACCCGCATCCGCGAAGAAATCAAGCAGGTCCTCGACAAGGTTTCCTCGACGACCATATTGGTAACTCACGACCAGGAAGAAGCCCTCTCGATTGCTGACCGAGTTGCGCTGCTCCGTGATGGCAACTTCGCCCAGGTTGGAAACCCGAGGGAGATTTACTCGGCTCCTGTGGACTTAGGTGTTGCAACCTTCCTTGGGGATTCTGTGATTG
>NZ_JBASXC010000016.1:0-20492 GCF_049276775.1 Rhodoluna sp. | reverse complement strand
GCCAATTGGTCGGGAACACGAGACGGTGCCCCATCGGCGGGCACCGCTTTTGCTGTGGGGAACTGTGGCGTGGGAGCGAACGGGGCTGGTTTGGTAGCCGAGCTTGATCCGTTTGGGTATTCGTCCCCTCTTTTCCGGCTCGCGCCAACACTCGCACCACAGGCTTCGGGCGGTGGTAGTGCCGCGCCCGTGGCACTACCAACACCCCCACCACAGGCGGCATCGGTGAAGAAGCCAACCAAAGCGTTCGCGGGCAATTCTGCAAAGCTAACCAAAGAACTTCGAGTTAGCATCAGGAAAGCTTTGGCTAGTAATCCAAACGCTAAGTCTGCAGTTTGTAGGGGCTTTGTGGCTTCAAGCACTGCAAGCACTGCTGATAGAAAGCTTGCTCGCGACAGAAGCACAGCAGTCTGCAAACGAATCACCAAGGTCAACCCAGATCTTGATGTAGAGGTAAAAAAGGTTGTGGTTGCCAAATCGAACAAGCAGCTTCGCAAAGTACGCATGGTTCTTAGGTAGTTAGCATCAAGAGCAATAGCTAAGAGCTAGAGAAGGACCCCCGAGTCGTGATGACCCGGTCGGTAATCGCTCAGTTTCGTAAGCCCGTGTTCTCGGGAGCACCGTTTTTGTTTCAATTCGTGCGATCTGCGTGCGATTAGAAACCAAGAGCGTTGGTAACGAAACTGCGCAAAACCGCACGAAATAGCCCCTTACGCCATTCGGTGAGTCATTGCCTGCTGGTGGCGCTGAGGCCCGCTGTACACTAGCAATTACGGGGTTTTTGCCCCAAGCCCTCGTAGCTCAGTGGATAGAGCAAGAGCCTTCTAATCTCTTGGTCGCAGGTTCGATTCCTGCCGAGGGCGCAGTAGCCAGATGTCGGAGGTTTTTATACCCGAATGCCTCACTTTCGAGAGGCAGTAAGCTCAAAAAATGTCACTCGATCAAGCTGGCAGCGCCGCAAACATGACCGGTGACTCTTTGTTGCGCCGGCTAAGTCCAACATCACAGCTGTTTTTAGCGCTGCTCATTGGAATCCTTCCGACGGTAGCCTTCTCAGCTTTGTTTGTGGGTTTTGATCTACGGGCACTCGGTCTGGCTTTAGGCGGATACCTAGTTGGCGCTTTTTTTGCCTTGGCTTTGATTCGCCAAGGTTATACGCACCGAATGCTAGGTCTTGGAAATCTCACCACTATTTTTCGAATGACCATGGTGGCAGCTCTACTTGCTCCTATAGCCGGTGTTGCAATGCCTTGGGCTGTGGTGGTGGTTGCAACGTTCGCCCTTGTATTGGATGGATTAGATGGCCACTTAGCAAGGCGCGCAGGTTTAGTTTCTTCCATTGGGGCAACGCTAGACATGGAAATCGATTCAATTCTGGCGCTAATTCTGGCTCTCAACCTTTGGGCGGCTGGTATTGCAGGCCCCTGGATTATGCTCTTGGGCTTGCCTCGATACCTATTTATAGTGGCCGCGAAGCTTCTGAAGTGGTTGGATAAACCACTTCCTCCGAGCCTGTCGAGACGGGTAATCTGCGTTGTGCAGGTTGCCTCACTCATTGGGCTCTACGCCCAGATACTTCCTGATGTTTTTGTTATTCCCGTTGCAATGATTGTTGCCGCGTTGCTGATCTGGTCTTTCGGTCGTGACATCATTTGGCTGTGGCGGTCTCGTCCTTGATAGATCGAAGACACAGACAAAACGTAATTCGTTTCATTCAGATAGCTTTTGCAATCGGGATTTTAGTTTGGCTCTGGCAAGTAGTTGGCGGAGAGCAAGCGGTCCTACTTCTGGCCGAGGCCGAACCCATTTGGCTCATTGCGTCTTTTTTGGTCCTTACTATTCAGACCGCGCTTTCCGCGCTTCGATGGAAAATCACCGCAAGAGACCTTGGAATAAAGTTCAGTACAAAAACTGCTCTCTCGGAGTATTACCTCGCACAGCTGGTAAACCAAGCAGTGCCGGGAGGAATCATCGGAGATGCTGGAAGAGCGTTTCGGTCGCGAAACGCCGCTGGTTTACTTTCTTCTAGCCAAGCCGTTGTTTTCGAGAGAGTTTCGGGCCAGGTTGGATTGTTTGTCGTTATGGCCAGTGCCTTTGGTCTGACGCTGGTAATTCCGGGAGGAATTGATTGGCCCCAATGGATTCTGCTCACCATTGCGGGGGCTGCCGTCGCCGGACTTTTTCTGGTGCTAAGTCTTAGCCTTGTCACGCGAATATCCACCGGTGCACCTGGGCGAGGACTCAGGTCCTTTGAGGCAGCCTGGAAAAAGGTCTTTGCCACCCCTTCGAGCGTTTCTACACAAGTTCTTCTTAGCCTCGGTACCGCCATCTGCAACGTGGCTGGATTCACCTTTGCAGCTTGGGCCGTTGGGTCGAGCTTGAGCTTTTCTTTGTCCCTGGTATTGGTACCCATAATTTTGTTAGCGATGCTGATACCTCTAACCGTGAGCGGGTGGGGTTTACGCGAAGGGGTAGCGGTAGCCCTGTTTCCTATTGCGGGTCTTGCAGCAGTCGAGGGCCTTGCTGCGAGTGTGGCATTTGGATTAATTTTTCTATTAGTTTCACTACCCGGGCTGCTGTTCGCCGGTTCGTCAAGATCGAAATACTTGAGTAGCGACGAGGCGATGGCAAAAACAATATGAGCTCAAAGCCACTAATTTTTGTTATCCCTGGAGATATCGCAACCATTAGCGGGGGATACGGCTATGACCGAAGGCTCATTGAAGGCCTTAGGGCAATGGGTAAAAACGTAAATCTTGTAAGTCTTGGTTCCTCATTTCCAAATCCAACCCCGGAAGATGCCCTGGATGCCGCCAAAAAACTAGCGGCCTTACCAATCGACTGCATCGCAGTAATTGATGGACTGGCGTTTGGTGCTCTGGACTCGAAGGTACTGTCTGAAATCAGAGCGTCCCTGGTCGCGCTGATCCACCACCCGCTTGCCTTTGAAGGAGATCTTTCTCCAGAAACTCGCGAGCATCTGCTTCAAAACGAGCGCGAAAACCTGAAACGGGCAAGCCGAGTAATTGTCACGAGCCCAAGCACGGCAAAGCTATTAGAAGATAGGTACGACGTGCCTCAAAAGCTGATAACAATCGCAAGTCCTGGATCTGAGGCAAAGAAAAACTCCGGCAACCGAGCCGTACCGCCACTTATTTTGTCGGTGGGTATTCAAATTCCAAGAAAGGGTCACGATGTGCTTCTTATGGCCCTCGCAAAGATAAGCCATCTTTCTTGGCGGGCAGTTATCGCCGGACCGGTATCAAATCAGGCATACGGCGAAAAACTTATTGGGATGATTGAAGAGCTTGGTCTAAGTAATCGAGTTGAGCTTGCGGGTGAGGTAAGTTCCCTTGAGCTTTCGCGTCTTTATTCCGAGGCTTCCATATTTGCTCTGGCTACTCGCTTTGAGGGATATGGAATGGTGTTTGGAGAAGCTATGGAAAGTGGGCTACCTATCGTGAGCTGCGCCACTGGTGCCGTGCCCGATACTGTGCCCGGGGATGCGGGAATCCTAGTTCAACCCGAAAATCCAGAGCTATTCGCCGAAGCTCTTGAGAGCATTCTTCAGGATGAATCCCTACGAGCGAATCTTTCAAGTGCTTCGGCTGCGGCCGGGGCGAGGCTCTCCAGTTGGGAGCAGAGCTCCGCATTGGTATGTGAAGTCCTCGATGGGCTGGCTACGGTAAATTCAAAACGTCCGGATTTTCTGTGACGAAGGAATCGGTAATGATAGCTAATGATCTCCAGCTTGCGATTCGGGCCGCTGAGTCCGCCGGTCAGCTGCTGCTGGAATTTTGGGCAAGGCGTGATGAGCTCACAGTTAGGAATAAGGCAGCCGGTGACTTTGTCAGCAACGCCGATGTCTCGGCAGAAAATCACCTGCGGGAAATTTTGCTCGGGGAGAGACCCGAAGATAGCTGGTTGGGCGAAGAGGGCGGGGGAGTTGGGAAATCCAGCCGCCGCTGGATTGTTGATCCACTCGATGGCACAACAAACTTTTTGAAGGGGATTCCGCACTGGGCAGTATCAGTAGCCCTAGAAATCGAAGGGCAACTTAGCGTCGGTGTCGTTCATGACCCCCTCAAATCTGAGACTTATGCTGCTCAATCTGGGCACGGTGCGACCCTGAACGGTGCCACCATCAGTGTGTCAGAAACCGATCGACTTTCCTCTTCGCTGTTCGGCACCGGAATTCCTTTTGGCGAGATGCCAAACATTGGAGAACACGCAAGCCAAATCGCTAGGCTGATGCCGCTTTGTGCCGGAGTTAGACGCATGGGTGTGGCGTCCCTCGACTTGTCTTACGTGGCGTCGGGCCGGCTGGATGGATTTTGGGAGCGGAACCTAAGACTCTGGGACATTGCTGGCGGCCTCGTGGTGCTCCGAGAGTCAGGAGCAGTAGTTGAGGGATGGGAAGCGAAAGTATCTCCGGAACAATATGGAGATGTCATCACCGCAACTCCGGAGCTGTTTCCGGTTTTTGCTGCCAGCCTGCGCCAGAGCTAATCGGCAATTTTTTCAGTTGTGAGCTTACAAAATAAGTCGCCTGAGGGGGCATCTTTTGGCAAGCTGTCCAACCACTGCCGAACTCCTTGGTTATCTCGCCATTGTTTCCAGAGGAAAATGGCGTTTTCTCCCACCACCGGGTTGAAGCTGTATTCACCTAGCTGTTCGATTCGATCAAGCACTTTATGTGTCAGATGTAAAAAACCGGGTAGGTATTCAACCGAAAGCATCTGAACCGGCTGGGTTAATCCAGATAGCACCTCCAGCTCAAAGCCCTCGACGTCGATTTTGATATAGCTTGGCAGGCCGTGGTCACGGATTAGCCCATCGAGGGTTAACACGCGAACCATTTGCTTGGAGTCCCAGCGAACGTGTTCAAAGCCATGGGAAGTTTTAGCATCAGACACAAAGTCAGTTCGCAGTGACGAGACCGTTGGGTGCTTGGATGAGACCGACATCTCGGCTTCTTGCTCGGTGCCGCCTACGGCGGCGTCAATGAGAATGATGTCGGATGGGAGGGTGAGCTTCAAAAAACTACTAAATGGAGCCTGGGGCTCTAAGGCGACAACTTTTGCTCCAGCTCGGCGCATAGCTCTGGCCCTCGTTCCTACGTGGGCTCCGACATCAAAAACAATGTCGTCTGGTTTGAGTACTTGTTTATAAAACAACCTCCAGGAGCGAAGCCTTTTGGGGTTGTAGTAAACCACCAGGGAGCGAATCAGTCCCCACCAGCGCAATGTGGCCAATGTCTTCTCACCCCGATCCTCGAGCTGAAAGCTCTCGTTCTACTCAATTTTAGGTCCGAGTAATTGGCTCTATTGCCAGGAGAAATTTACTGAGTGGGTTTGATGCCTTTTGGTCAGAAACTGCTCAAAACTGCTCGGTGTTTTTCCACCGCTAGAATTTAGTTAGGGAGGCGGGTACCATCGAAGGTTTTATTGGGCACAGTGCGGCTGACTCCCCAGTCAACGAACTGAATCACCTATCCCCAGTACTTCCCCCAAATTCCGGTGGAAAAAACCTATGTTGAAGGCAAGGGCACTTTGGTCAGTTGGATCAAACGCTGCCGAAATACGCGACGGGGATCTCGGCGAGGGCGTTCTGGTTGAGACACTTTTCTCAGGAATCAGTCGTGGCACCGAGAAACTGGTGTTTGAGGGTCGAGTGCCCATCAGTGAACAGACCAGAATGCGGGGACTTGCTCAAGAGGGTGATTTTTCCTTCCCGGTCAAATTTGGCTATTGCCTGGTGGGAGAGGTTCTCGAGGGAGAACTTACTGGACGCAAAGTATTCGCACTTCATCCGCATCAAGACAAGTTTCGAATGTCCGAAACTATGCTCAATCTTGTACCCGACGGCTTACCTGCCGAACGGGCGATACTCGCTGCCAACATGGAAACTGCCCTAAACATTCTTTGGGACAGTGGCGCCTCGGCAGGAGATCGAGTAGCGGTCATCGGGGTCGGGGTTGTGGGGGCTCTCGTTGGCTACCTGGCGGCCCAGCTGCCAGGTTCTGATGTGACGTTGATTGATCTAAACCCCGCTAGGGCAGATCTTGCCAGAAATCTCGGCTGTAAGTTTGCAACTCCCGATTTGGCCCCGAGAGAGAGCGATGTTGTTATTCACACATCAGCTTCAGAGGCGGGGGTTTCCCTGGCTCTGGACATTGCTGGACAAGAGGCGACCATTGTTGAAGCCAGCTGGTTTGGAAGTGGACTAATAAGCCTTCCGCTCGGCGGAGCCTTTCACAGCAGGAGACTTCGACTTGTTAGCTCCCAGGTGGGGAATCTTCCGAGTCATAGAGTTCCGCGCTGGAACCACAGAAGGCGGATGACCATGGCGCTTGAATTACTGCAAGATCCGAAACTTGACGTTCTAATTAGCGGTGAGAGCAACTTTGAAGATTTACCAGCAGATTATGTGGCCGTTCTAAATAACCCTGACACGCTGTGCCATCGCATTCGTTATAAAGCCACCTAAACCCAAGGAGTATAAAAGTGTTTGCCGTAGAAGTTAGAGATCACATCATGATTGGGCACTCTTTGCCCTCAGAGGTATTTGGACCAGCCCAAGGCATGCATGGAGCTACCTTCACGGTAGATGCCACTTTTTTCTCGGAGGATATCGATGCTCACGGGATAGTGGTTGACATTGGGTTGGCAATCGAGGCGCTTTCTGAGGTGCTTGGTCCCCTGAAGTATAAAAACTTAGATGAGGAGCCCGAATTTGCTGGCGAATTCACCACAACAGAGTTTTTGTGCGGGCACATCTTTGAGCAGATGAAAAAGATTGTGCGCACCGGCCAGCTTGGTGATGCCGGACGAGTTAAGCGCCTTCGGATTACTCTGCAGGAAAGCCACGTTGCCAGGGCTTGGTTTGAGGGTGAGATATAAGCTTGGGATTTTCGCCAGATTGGCTCGCCTTGCGCGAACCAGCTGATAACGCCGCCAGGAACGCCGAGTTGCTTGGGGCTGCGGTTGGAGCTGCCGGGCCAAATCCAGTAATCCTGGATTTGGGTTGCGGGACCGGATCAACGGTGCGAGCTATGGTGCCGTTTTTTCCAGGCGACGCGAAGTGGCGATTGGTCGATAACGATTCGAAGCTCTTGGAACTTGCTGGCGCTGAAGCGGGCGATGGCGTGAGCCTTCACTGTCAAGACCTGCAAGATCTGCATAAGCTTCCACTCGATGGCGTCACTCTTGTAACCGCATCTGCCCTTTTGGACTTGGTTTCACGCAAGTGGCTGGTCGAGTTGGCCTCGATGATCAATGTGCCGGTCTATTTTGCACTTTCCTATAACGGTGTGATGAGCTGGAACCCGGAAGACTCAAGGGATAAGAACATGACCGAGGCGTTCAATGCGCACCAGCAAACCGATAAGGGTTTTGGCCCAGCTCTCGGTGCCTCTTCGGTACAAAGTGCAAGTGAGATTTTTGCGGCCGCCGGCTTTGAGGTGAAGGTGGCCGACAGCACTTGGCAGCTCGGAGTCGAAGACGCAGACCTTCAAAGTCAGTTGGTAGCCGGTATAGCTGCCGCCGCGGGACAGGTCGGGGAAGCCGATGCGGAAAATTGGGCAGCTGCAAGAATCTCAGCGGCTTCAAAAACGGCATGCAATATCGGTCACGGTGACATCTTTGCCACTCCTAAATCCCTTACTTCGGAGGTGGCAAATGCAGCCAGCTGAAGTCTCAAAGAGGGTTTGGGAGCGGCTACTTGCAATAAGGCACGACGACGCCTGTGCTTGCTGCGGGGACTGGAGCCCTCTTGAGCAAGCGGCTCTCGAGCTTTATAGCCCGATAGCAAGACGTGACAGCGCGGCTTTGACTGTGGGTCAAATCGGGCAGTCCATTGATGGTCGAATTGCCACCGCAAGCGGGGACGTTGGAAAAGTGTCCGGCCCTGATGGCTTAGAGCATCTACATCGCATGCGTGCACTGGTTGACGGTGTAGTGATTGGAGTAAAGACCGCCTTGCATGATGCTCCGCAACTTACGGTCAGGTTATGTGAAGGTGAGAATCCGGCCAGGGTTGTGATTGATCCGAGTGGGCGACTTCCCGATGACTCTCCCGTGCTTCGAGAAGACGGTGTCCGTCGAATTCTGATCCAGGCTGTTGAGTCAAAACGCGGTCCGGGGGTTGAGGTAATTACACTTCCGGCGCCAGGGGGAAGAATTGACCCCGCTGCCATAGTTGACGCCCTGCAAGAAGCCGGGCTAACAAATTTATTGATTGAGGGCGGCAGTTTCACAATTGCAAAGTTTATGCAGGCGGAGCTTTTGGATCGGCTTCACATCGCTGTTTCACCGATACTGATCGGAGATGGTCCTATGGGGCTGACACTGCATCAAGAACCTAAGAATCTGAAAGACTCTCTGAGCTCAAAGACCAGAACTTTCGCTCTCGGTTCAGAGGTGGTTTACGATTTGGGCCTTACTACCGCGGCTGGTGACGGGATTATTCCTCGACACTCTTAGGTCAACTTGTGCTTTGTATCCCAAGTAAACTCTGACAAATGATTGCATTTCTCCCAGGCTTTCTAACCGGGCTTTCCCTAATCATCGCAATTGGTGCTCAGAACGCTTTTGTGATTCGTCAGGGCCTGACCAAAAAGCACGTGCTGCTGGTTGTTTCGATTTGTGCTATTTCTGATGCGCTGCTAATTCTTCTTGGAGTTGCAGGGCTAGGAGCTCTAATTTCAGGGCTTCCGTGGCTTCTTGAAATCATTCGCTGGTTTGGAGTTGCGTATCTAACTTGGTTTGGGATTAGATCGCTTCGGTTAGCATTCAAGACCCAGGCATTGGATGCTTCGGGAGTGCAAAGTGGCAGTGCGAAAACCGTGGTGCTGGCTGTTTTGGGCTTCACTTTTTTGAACCCACACGTCTATCTGGACACCGTTATCTTGCTGGGATCTATCGGAAACCAGTTTGGGCCGGATAAATGGTGGTTTGCTCTCGGTGGAGCACTTGCCAGCGTGGTCTGGTTTTCATCAATTGGTTTTGGGGCCAGGGCAGCTTCAAAGTTCATGGCTAAGCCGGTGTTTTGGAAGGTGCTGGATCTTTTGATTGCCGCCGTGATGTTTGGCATAGCAATCATGCTGGCGTTTTATAACTTCTAGAGGACCTGATTGAGCTAGTACCATTGGCACATGCGAAAAATCCTAGGCTTGACCCGCTACGCGGTTGTCATCCCATCAATAACTTCCATAATCGGTGCACTTTTACTCATGGCCCAGGGCTCAATTGAGATCGTTCTGATAGTTAGAGACGCTGTCTTACTCGAGACCTATCTAAAGGACACCATCGTTGATGTCTTGACTGCAGTAGATGCAATTTTGCTTGGAACGGTACTTTTGGTTATCGGTTATGGTCTCTACGAGTTGTTTGTAGACACCAGGCTCGAGGTTCCAACCTGGTTGCAGGTTCGAAGCCTTGATGATCTGAAGTCCAAGTTGATTGGTGTGGTTGTCGCCATCATCGCGGTTGTTTTTGTTGGAGTTTTGGTAGATGCCAATCGCGCTGCTGACGTTGTCTCTTATGGTTTAGGAGCGGGAGCCCTGGTTGCGGGTCTTGCACTTTTTGCTCTTGCCACTAGAAAAGACGAATCACCTAAAAAGCCTGACGCGAAAAGGAAATAGCCCAATAGGCAAGCCGCTTGCCTGTAAAGTCCTAGGAATTCAAGGAATAAGGGGCAATTTCCTCTTTTGGTCATTAAGTCACTAGATTTCTGGGATTATTATCTTTCAACCTTCCTAGAGAGATTGGGGTGAACAAAACAGGTCAGTGGAAATTATCCTGCTGTTTTCTCTCATTCTCATCAACGGTGTCTTGGCCATGTCCGAGGTTGCACTTTTGACTTCCAAGCGCTCGAAGCTTTCGGCCATGGTTGCCAAGGGTAAAAAATCCGCTGAGGTCGCTATGCGCATCAGCGAAGACCCGACCCAATTCCTTTCGACGATTCAAATTGGAATCACCTCCATTGGTCTTCTAAGCGGAATCGTTGGAGAGTCTGTATTCGCTAGGCCACTTGCCATATGGCTTGAAAGCATTGGCGTGCCAGATGGTATCGCCGACATAACCGCAACGGTTTCAGTTGTTTTGATTGTGACCTACGTTGCTATCACCGTGGGAGAGCTGGTTCCAAAGCGCATAGGTCAGTCAAATCCGGAGGCCATCGCTGCGGTGATTGCCACCCCGATGCTTATTTTGTCGAAGGCAACAAGACCCTTCGTGGTAATTCTCTCCGTCACCACCAATGCTCTTCTCAGGTTGTTTGGTGTTGGCAAGCACAAAGAGGCAACGGTCACAGAGGACGAAATCGAAGCCATCCTAGATGAGGGCTCGGTCGCGGGTCTGATTGAGCTCCAGGAGCGTGAGCTCGTAAAGAACGTCTTTAGGTTGGACGACCGGAAGCTTGGATCCCTGATGGTTCCAAGGTCCGAAATCATTTATCTTGACATCAACGCTCCTGAGGCTGAAAGCTTCAACCTGATTGCGGAATCGGTAAGGTCTAAAATTCCAGTCTGCGACGGCGACCTAGATTCGATCATTGGAGTGCTGAGCGCAAAGACGGCACTATCACTGGTTGCCAGGGGAGAAAAGCTCAGCCTTCAGGACAAACTGGAACCACCTCTGTATGTTCCAGAGACTCTAACCGGAATGGATCTTTTGGAGCAGTTCAAGGAGTCTCGAACTCACATCGCTTTTGTGGTTGACGAGTATGGAAGCCTTGAGGGGCTAGTCACAATTCAGGACATCTTTGACACCCTCATCGGGGAAATAGTCACCGAAGGCGAAGAGGCAACCGATCCGGTTGAACGTGAAGACGGCTCTTGGCTATTTGAGGGAGATACCTCAATTCCTGAACTGAAGGACTGTCTCGTTATTGAAGAGATTCCAGAGCAGGACAAGGGCCGCTATCACACCGTGAGTGGTTTGATACTGATGCTGCTTGGCAAAATGCCAGTATCTGGTGACAGCGTCGTGCTCGAGGGTTGGAAACTTGAAGTGGTTGACATGGATGGCCGTCGAATCGACAAGATTCTAGCTAGCCGAATCTCATAAAGTAACCCAGAAAAATTTTTATTCGTTTTCCCGACCTGCTGCAAAAAACACAGCGTAGGCTAGCTCCAGACCGTGCACAGATATTTAGGAGAATAAATTGTCAAACACTGCCGCCCTGCTAGTTTCTAGTCCAACCTCCAAGTTTGAAAAACAGGAAGTGCCATTGCGCGAAATTGGTACCGACGGCGTTCACATAAAGATTCTTTTCTCCGGCATCTGCCACTCCGACATCCACCAAGCCAGGAACGAATGGTTTGAAGGTATCTTTCCAATGGTTCCAGGTCACGAGATTGCTGGAGAAGTCATCGGAGTTGGCTCTAACGTCACAAAGTTCAAAGTTGGTGACCGTGTTGGAGTCGGAACTTTTGTGGATTCTTGCCGAGAGTGTGAGTACTGCGTCGAAGGCCGCGAAAATTATTGCTTAAAAGGGAACGTCCAGACCTATAACGGTCGCCACCACGACAAGGCTCCAACCTACGGCGGATATGCCAAGGAAATAGTTGTTGATCAGAACTACGTGCTATCGATTCCGCCCAATCTAGATATGGCCCAAGCAGCACCACTGCTATGTGCGGGAGTCACCGTCTATTCACCTCTGCACCACTGGCAGGTAGGACCGGGCAAGAAAGTCGCCATTCTGGGACTTGGTGGCCTTGGACACATGGCTGTGAAGTTTGCGGTTGCGATGGGAGCCGAGGTCTACGTTCTCGGAAGAAGCAAGGCAAAAGAGTCAGATGCCAAACAATTTGGCGCCAAGGATTATCTGATTACAGTCGATGCCATTGATTCACACAAAAACTTCTTTGACATGATTTTGAATACCACCAGCTCCTCGGCCGATAACGACGCCCTGCTGGCCATGCTCCGAGTCGGCGGGTCTTTGGTTTACGTTGGGCTAGCCGGCGAGTCTCAGTCCTTTGATCCTTTCTCCTTGGTCACGGGACTCAAGAGCATTGGCGGATCAAACACCGGCGGCATCGGGCTTACCCAGCAGATGCTGGATTTCTGCGGCGAGAAAAATATCGCCTCGACCATCGAGCTACTGGATGCCTCCGATGCAAAGAGTATTGATGCGGCCTACGACCGCGTGGTGGCTTCCGACGTCAGGTACCGCTTCGTGATTGACGCCAGCACGATCTAAGACACTTTTCTAATTTTCTTGGACCGACTTTTTTCTAGACCAGGCATTCGTGGCCCACAATGCCCAAACCATTAGCAGTGGCTGGAATAGCAGCCTGATAGCTCGAGCCTCATCGGTGTTGAGTCCGAAAGCATCGGTTTGGGTCAGGTACTGGGAGATGTTTCCCGGGAAAATAGCCAGGAAAAAAGCTGCAGTGAGCCATCCGATTTGCTTTCGATATCGGGAAACAAAAATGAGCCCCAAACCGAGCGCAATCTCAACTGCGCCAGAGGCCAAAACCACGAAGTCTGCATCGAGCGGCACCCAGGGTGGCACCTGGGCTTGGAACTCGGATCTAGAAAATGTGAAGTGGCCAACGCCGGCATAAATAAGTGCAGCCCCCAGCAGGTAGCGGGCGATTGCCTTTGCGTACTTCATTTACTTGATCAGGGCTTTATCGAAAAAAGAAGTAAGAACCTTTGCGTACCGATCGGTCTCGGTAAGCATGCCCTCGGTGTGGTCGGCACCCTCGAATGTTTCGAGGGCAATGTTTGCTCCAACGCTATTTCCATAGTTGTAAAAATCAACCGATGACTGATAGTCGAGGCGCTGGTCGCTATCGCCGTGCAGAATAAGCATCGGCCTCGATCCGGCTGCCTCGATCCCTTGCATAGCAGAGGTCTCGGTCAAATTAACTCCGTGAAATACTTGGGCGGAGACAAGAACTAGCGTCCACAAGAATCCGGGAAAGCCCTGGAACTCAACTTCCCGGGTCGCGGCCGCGTTGAAGTCAAAGATGGTGCTCTCCATTGCAAACGCCGAAACGTTCTGAGTTTTGGCTGGAAGTAGCGAGGTAGCAATTGCGCCGCCAGAGACCCCAAACATTCCAAGCGAGGAGGCTTTGACGTCTTTATTTTCAATTAGCCAGTCGGCGACGGCCGCGAAGTCAGAGGATTCTTCTTGACCTGCCGAATGCCTGCCATCGGTGCAGGTGGATTCTCCGGTATCGCGGGAATCTACTAGCAGTACATGGAAACCGTCTTTCACCAACATTGCGGTTGGCAGCAGGGCGTTGAAATCCCTTCTGGAGGTTCCGATGCCGTGCGTGACGATGACATTTTTACCGTTAGAAACAACTGGGGTTATCCACCAAGCAGAAAGTACGATGTTGTCCGCCACCGGTATCTCAACAGATTGATAGCTGGATTCGGTCAGCCACCAATTACTTAGGTCATAGCCTGCCCACTTGTCCCAGCCATCACCTGGAAATGGACCATTTCCAACAGCCGGTGTGAAAAACTGCTCCGGCTTGTTTTCTAGATCGTCTTCATTGATGGCGCATGGAACGGCGGTTGCCGATGTGTAGACATAGTTTCCAGCGGCTAGGGCCGCTCCAGAAACGGTCACAACCAGAACTCCGGCTGTTATTGCAATCCACTTTGATGCGCGCATTTAGCTACGATAGCACCGCAGGGCGGGCCACACGCCAAATCAAGGTTTTCTAGCGGCTAGAGACCCGTTGAACTAACTTCGTAAGACCAAGCACTGCGAAACCCAAAATTATGAAGAAAAACGCAATCGCGGCTATGTAGCTGAGCATTCCACTTACCCCTCCTTCTCCGTTGGGGTTTATAAACCAGTAGGGCCACCAGTTGGTTATTATCCCTCGAATCACGGAGAAGGTTAGCCACAGTAGTGGGAAAGCAACAACCCAGAAGGCAGCCCGCATCCGAAGCTTGAATTCCTTGTTGGAAAGCAGGTAGTCGATGACAATCAATATTGGACCGTAGGTGTGAATGAATTCATTCGGAAATACTGGCCAGACGTAGTCACCGTCCCGGACGTCACTTGCGACATCTGCTAAAAGTGCGTGGTAGACAACCCCGACCACAATCATCGCTACGGTCATGCTGAGCCTTGCAATTTCAACCCACTTGTTTTTATCGAACTCACGAATAAGTCTGATGCCGGTAAAAACAAGCAGAGAGCCTGCGAGGATCGCACTGACGATTGAGAAGTAGGCAAAATACTCAAACGGCCTGAAGTTATTGTTTAGGGTTCGGTCGGTGACCTGCCAGATCACACTGCCGATTAATCCAAAGCCGGTTATTAGCCGAATGCTTGGGAGCAGGAACTTAAGTAGCATCTACAAAATAATACAGCTCTGTGGCGAGAGGAAAAGCAGTCTCTGGGAGAACACACTTGGCTTGGGCAATTTTGACTAGCTAAGCGGGTTGCTGCTGAGTTATGCAGTGTATTCCTCCACCGCGGGCGAATATCTCCCTCGCGCCAACCAGCACAATCTCACGGCCGGGATAGACCTTTTCGAGGATTTCCTTCGCCACCAAATCATTTGGATCATCGAATGAGCAGAGAATCACGGCACCGTTGACGATGTAGTGGTTGATGTAGCTGTAGTCCACAAAGCCTTCCTCGTCTCGAAGGACTGTGGGTGCTGGAACTCCAATTAGCTCGAAGTTGCCCGCTGCTTCGAGGGTCTGTCTTATTTGCCGAGAAACCTCAAAGTCTGGGTGCTCTGGATTCAGCTGATCGTGGAACAAAATCACATTCTCACTTGCGAAGCAGGCCACGATATCAATGTGACCTCGGGTCCCGTAGCCGTCATAGTCTCTGGTTAGTCCACGTTTTACCCAGATAGCCCTATCTGTTCCGAGTTTGGCGTGAATCTCAGCTTCGACTTCTTGCCGGCTCAGGTGAGAGTTTCGACCCTCACCCAGCTGCACGGTATCAGTTAGCAGCACGACGCCTGCGCCATTTACGTGGATTCCGCCACCCTCGTTGATAAGCGAGGAATTAGAAATGGAAGCCCCTGAAAGTTTTCCAATAAAAGAAGCCACCAGGGAATCCTTTTCCCATGTTGCCCACTCCTGGGCGCCCCAACCGTTGAAGATCCAGTTCACCGCAACCAGGTTTCCACCCTCGTCTTTGACAAAAGTGGGACCCGAGTCTCTGATCCATGCATCATCGAGCTCTGCCTCGATGATTTCGATGCTCGGGTGCAGGTAGGCCCTGGCAATCTCAAGTTGGTCTGTGGTCGCTAAAACTGAAACCGGTTCGTATTTGACTACCGCGTTGGCAACTGCCGACCACGAAGTTCTAGCCGCTTCCGCCTCGTGTTCAGATTCTCCAAGCAAGTAGTTTCTTGGTGGCCAGGCCATCCAGGTTCTCTCGTGAGCTTCCCACTCCGCAGGCATGGTGAAATTCACTATTTGCCAACTCCCGCAATGCCACCTAGTTCACCATCGCCCGAATCAAGACGTTTATTTTGGACCGGGGCAGTGATTCTTTCGTAGGTGTCTGGGCGACGGGTTGCGAGAAACGGAAAGAGATCCAACCAGTCACGCCTTTGATCAAGATCAAGATCCGCTACCAACACCTCGTCCGTGTCTCTTTCAGCTCTTGCTAGAACCCTTCCAAACGGGTCGCTTATAAAAGAGCTTCCGTAGAAATTTAGTGAACCTTCGTTTCCGTAGCGATTTGGAACAACCATGAAAGTTCCATTTGCGATACCGTGACCGACAATTACCTGTCTCCAGAGTGGCTCGGTATCAAAGTCTGGGTGATCTGGCTCTGAACCGATGGCAGTTGGGTAAGCTATGATCTCAGCTCCACGGAGCGAGTAGTTTCTGGCTACCTCTGGGAACCACTCGTCCCAGCAGGTTGGAAGCCCAAAACTTGCCCTAGTGCCATCGAAGTCCAATTCGTAAACCGGATATGGGTCAGTGTCGTTAGGACCTGGCTGAAAGTATTTATCTTCGTAGTATCCGGCCGTTACGGGAATGTGTAGCTTTGGAGTTCGGGCAATTATTTCCCCTCGGGTATCGACCAGAATGGCCGTGTTTAATCCGCGGCCATCGGGTAGGTCAACTTGCTCATATAACGACGCATGAACAATCACACCGTGCCGTTTTGCTGCCTCGGCGGCAAAACGGTGGGTCCTACCGCCAACCAGCTGTTCGGCAAGCTTGGAGGGAACACCCTCTGGCTTTTCATCGGCCGGGTATCTAGAAAGTGTTAGCTCCTGCAAAAAAACAATTTTGGCGCCAGCAGCTGCCGCTTGGGCTATTCCATCGAGCAAGACACTCTCGTGAGTGGACTCATCTTCGTGCCACTTGGTCTGAACTAGAGCAACCCGCAGAGGTTTTCTGGTTGGCTCTTTTACTCGAGATAGTGACTCGGGGGACTGCGCAATTGTGAGCTTCATTATTTAGTCCCTACTTCATGCTCTCAAGAATCTCAGTCAATAGTGCGACGCTGGTTAGCGGGTTCACAATGGCGAAACGGGTGTTTGGCTTACCCTTGTGACTTGAAGGCACCACAAAACCAATCGCGTCTCGTAGCAACTTATCCGACCAGGCGTTATAGTCGGCAAGCTCCCAACCCTTTCGCACAAATACCACAACCGATAACTCGGGCTCCCGAACTAGTTCCACGTGGTCCATAGATCTAATTACCTCAGCTATTTGGTGAGCCACCTCAATGTTGTCTTCAATTGCCTGTCGATATTTTTCAATTCCATGGGTGGCAAGAGAAAACCAGAGTGGTAGTCCACGAGTTCTTCTGGTTAGGCCAAATGAGTAATCGGAGGGATTCCAAAGGCCTGAGTCGTTTAGTGTTTCTAGGTATTCACCGCGCTGAGTGTGAGTTGCCCTTGCGATATCGGGGTTTTTGTACACCAGCGCGCAGGCATCGTAGGGAGCAAAGAGCCACTTGTGTGGATCCACAATGAAAGAGTCAGCTAGCTCTGATCCATCAAACAGGTGCTTGTACTTCGGGCTCAATACTCCCGCCAGACCGTAGGCGCCATCGATGTGGAACCAGGTGTTAGTGGAGAGCGCAAATTCACCGATGCCGCGAAGGTCATCTACTATTCCAAAGTTCGTGGTTCCACCTGTTGCAACAATCGCAAATACCGAGTGCTTAGGGGCACCATCGTAAGTTTCCCTAACGGCCTTGGCTTCAAGTCGCCCATCAGCTGATGGCTCGGCCAGAAGAATGTCAACATCCATCATCTGGGCTGCCGCTTTTAAAGAGGAGTGAGCCTCCCTGGAAGCTATAAAAGAAAGTCTTCCCTGGAAGCTGATTCCCGCTTGCTGGAGCTTTTCTCGGTGAGCTTGCCTCGCGGTAGCAAGAGCGGAGAGGTTTCCAATGGTTCCACCTTGAACAAAGGTTCCGCCAGAACCTTTTGGCAATCCAACCTCGGATGCAAACCACTCAAGCACCTGGTTTTCTGCGAAGACTGCTCCGGCGCCTTCTAGCCAGGAGCCTCCATACATCGAGCTTGCCGACACCACCAAATCAAAAAGACTCGAAGCTTCAGTTGCGGCATTTGGAATAAACGAGACAAATCCGGGGTGGTCAGTTGAGATTGTTGCGGGAGCCAGTACCTCTTCGAAAAGCTTTAGAGCCTGATCTCCTCCCAATCCTTTTTCTGTAAGGGTTAGACCAGCCTCGGCAGAAAGCTCTACCTTGGATTTTGGGTAATCCAGTGGAATCGGGTCGTAGTCCATCCGAACTCGCACGTACTCAAAAATCTTTTCTCGAAGCGCCCTAGATTCCTCGTTGCCTTGATGCATCGCTAGCGTTTCTTTTTTCGAGTCACCGATATAGCCAAGCCAATTACAAACACTGCTCCTAGAATCCAGGCGGCCCAGACCCGCTGGTCGGCAATTTCTTGGCAGGAAATGAAGCCCTCGGCGTCTGGAACTACGCACGTTCCAGTGTCAAAAAAAGCCAGCAGCAAAGCACCGAGGCCCGCGAGGGCAACGGTTGCGAGCATAGCCGCGGAGTTGTTCTTCATTTTCGCCTTTGAAAACCAGCCTAGGAAATTAGTTGGGTGTTTGGTTCTTTGATTCTTCGATTTGCTTGGCAACTTCAGCTCGGACCTCGTCCATATTCAGGCCTTGAACCGCCGAGATGATTTCATCAAGTGCTTCTGCTGGAATGGCACCCGGGTTGTTGTAAAGCAAAATGCCGTCGCGGAAGACCATGAGGGTTGGAATTGAGCTAATTCCAGCCTCTCCCGCCAGCTGTTGCTCGGCCTCAGTATCTACCTTGCCGAAGGTAATTTCAGGATACTTTTCACTGGCCGTTTCAAAGATTGGCCCAAACATCTTGCACGGCCCACACCACTCTGCCCAGAAGTCCACCAAGGTGATGCCGTCTTTTTCAATATGGGTTCCAAAGCTTGCATGGGTTAGCTCAACGGTTGGCATGATTTAGTTCCTTATCTTTTTGTTTAACTCTTGAGGTTTGCGCTAATACAATTCCGGATATAACTAGAAAGCCCCCGAGTGCCTGTATTCCATCTATCTTCTCATTTAGCCAGGCCCATGCAAAAAAGAATGCCGTGACGGTCTCACCGGTGGCAATAACGCCCACCGAAGAGGCGCTTAGGTGAGCTAAAGCTAGGTAGGTAAAGAGCATCGGTAAAAATGATCCAAAAATTCCAACCCATACCAGCATTACCCACAGCGGAGCATCTATTTGCTCTAGGTTTCCAGTGAGCGAGACTAATTTGCTCAAGTTAGCGGTGTCAAAGTTCCACCACGGAGTAAGAATTAACCAAAACACGACCGATACAGACATCGAGTAAAAAAGTGTTGAAAGGGTATCTCTTTTTCTGAGAGTGTACTCTCCCATCAAGAAATGAAAACTTAGAAGTATCGCCGCAAGAAAAGCAAACATCACCCCAACTGGATTTAGGCCACCATCCCAAATCCTTGAAACCACCAGCAGCCCCCCGAGGACCATAACTATGGCTAGCCAGAGTCTTGGCAAGACCTGTTCCTTAAACAGCCACAGAGCAACGAGCGGCACGATAATAATCGCGGTGTATTCAATGAGTAGAGCTATACCTACGGGTAAGTTTTTGACAGCATTCGAGTAAGCCCACTGCATGAGAGCTACACCGAAGATGCCGAACAGAATTAGACCCTTCCACTCATGGGCCTTGACGCGAAATGCCTTTCGATTGACAAATAGCAGCGATACGCCTGCGCCAAGTGCGGCAGCGAAGGATCGGAAAATTACAATCTCCTCGGGGGAGATACCTGACGCCATCACAACTTTCGATGCAGAGCCATTCAAGCCAAACAAAATTACGGCGGCCACCGCAAATAGGGCGCCAAGAACTGGGTGTCTAGTTCTCATTTTCTTCTAGACCAGACCCTGATGGGCAACAACGTCGATCTCGGCAAGCTCGGCGGGGCTTAGCGGTTGAGCCTTAATAGCGGCGTGGTTTTGCTCGAGCTGCCTCACACTCGAGGCACCGATTAGCGCACTTGTCACGGTTGGCTGACGCAAGACCCAGGACAGTGCCAGTTGGGCAAGCGACTGGCCACGGCTGTCCGCTATCTCGTTTAGCCTCTTGGCGGCAACCAGATACTCCTCAGATACTTTTTGCTCGGTCAAGTGATTTCCTTTAGCCGCACGAGAGTTTTTCGGAACACTTCCGTCAAGGTAACGATCGGTGAGTAGCCCTTGTGCCAGCGGAGAAAACACAATTGACCCAACTCCCAATCTGCCGAGGGTGTCAAACAATCCATTTTCAGGTGTTCGCACCAGCATCGAGTACTTGGGCTGATGGATCAAAAGTGGCACACCCATCGAGTCAAGAATTTGTTTTGCCTGTTCAGTTTGCTGCGGGTCGTAGTTTGAGATTCCAACGTAGAGTGCCTTACCTGATCTGACCGCAGTTGCTAGAGCACCCATGGTCTCCTCCAGCGGAGTGTCCGGGTCAAACCGGTGCGAATAAAAGATATCGACGTAGTCCAGACCCATTCGATCAAGCGACTGGTCCAATGATGCCAACAGGTACTTTCTAGAGCCTAGATTTCCGTAGGGACCGTCCCACATGTCATAACCGGCTTTGGTGGAAATAATAAGTTCATCCCGATAGGGAGCAAAGTCTTTGTCGAAGTGGTCACCAAAGTTTTCTTCGGCAGCTCCGTATGGCGGACCGTAGTTGTTGGCAAGGTCAAAGTGAGTGATTCCAAGATCAAAAGCTCGGCGGAGTACCTTTCTCTGGTTATCAAAGCTGTGATCTTTGCCGAAGTTGTGCCAAAGCCCCAGAGAGATTTCAGGTAGCAATAAACCAGATTTCCCAGTGCGGCGATACTTCATATGGGTGTAGCGCGTAGCGCTGGCTCGGAATTTCATAGGCACAAGCCTAAGCTAGCTAGCATGATGAATTTTGTTCTTGGTGGAGGTTGTTTTTGGTGCCTAGATTCGAGCTTTATGCAGTTTCGGGGCATTGAAGACGTTGAGGTTGGCTACGCGGG
>NZ_JBASXC010000015.1:0-16024 GCF_049276775.1 Rhodoluna sp. | reverse complement strand
GCCAAGCGCGACCTCGGTAGGAACTATTGTCTGGCTAGGCAGTGAAGTCATGTTTTTCGCCGGACTTTTCGCCATGTACTTCAGTCTGCGGGCCAATGCGCCCGAGATTTGGGCAAATGACTCGCAGATTCTTGACGTTCAATTTGCTCTCGTGAACACCCTAATTTTGGTGGCATCTTCTTTTACCGCTCAGTTCGGTGTGTTTGCAGCCGAGCGTATGCAGCCCCGCGCCACCGGCAAATCCCCGCTTAAGTGGGGTCTAGTCGAGTGGTTCTTCTTGAGCTACATCCTCGGCGCTATTTTCGTTGCTGGCCAGGTCTACGAGTACGCAATGCTGGTTTCCGAAGGCGTAACCCTAAGCAGTAACTCGTACGGCAGTGCCTTTTACATCACAACCGGTTTTCACGCCCTACACGTGACCGGAGGTCTAATCGCCTTCCTACTCATTATCGGTAGGACTTACGCGGCTAAGAAATTTGGCCACTATGAGGCAACCGGCGCAATCGTTGTCTCCTACTACTGGCACTTCGTCGATGTTGTTTGGATCGGCTTGTTCTTGATCATCTACGTTCTCAGGTAAAAGAAAGAAGCTATGAAGAAGAGTCTTAATCGTTCGCGCAGAAAGCCACTCGCTGCTTCTCTAGTGATCGCTGCCGGCCTGCTCTTTTCAGGAGGAGGCTATGCGGTTGCAACCAACGTCGTGACCTCAAACGTTGCAACCGAGTACACCGCCGAGCAGATTTCTGAAGGACGGAAGCTCTTCCTGGCTAACTGCTCGAGCTGTCACGGCCTAAACGCCGAAGGTACTGCAGCTGGCCCCAGCATGATCGGTGTTGGAGCGGCGTCTGTCGATTTCCAGGTTGGCACCGGTCGTATGCCCGGTCAGGGATCAGGACCTCAGCTTCCAAAGAAAAAGGTCCAGTTCACCGACGACCAGATTCTTCTAATGGCGGCTTACGTTGCCTCTCTTGCACCCGGACCTGCAATGCCAGACCCTAAGTACCTAGAAGCAACAGGGGACGTTGCCCACGGTGGCGAGCTGTTTAGGATCAACTGTGCGATGTGCCACAACGCTGTTGGAGCCGGTGGAGCTCTCACCGAAGGAAAATATGCTCCGATGCTGAATAATATCGAGGCAAAACATGTTTACCAAGCTATGGTCATCGGGCCACAGAACATGCCAGTGTTCAATGACTCGAACCTAACGCCTGAAGACAAGCAAGACATCATCACCTATTTGGCTTACATTGACGAGAATCCCTCCGCCGGAGGCTTTGAGTTAGGAAGCCTGGGTCCGGTGGCAGAAGGCTTGTTTGTTTGGATTTTTGGACTCGGCGGAATCATAGCCATCACCGTATGGCTTGGCGCCAGGTCAAACTAGAGGGAGAAACGCAAATTGGCAGGTAAGGACTTAGAGAAGGGCTCAGAGGCCGAGGGCTTCGAGCACGACTTCGAATCCGGTCTAGCAGTTGTTCCGCCAGACAAGATTAAGGACCCCGGTCTCGAGCCTCACCGCGAGCGGATGACCGACAAGTTCCCTGCCAAAGCCAAGAACGCTGAGCGACAGGTCGCCGCGCTATTTCTGATCTCTGTACTAGGAAGTTTCTTTGCACTGTGGGCATACGTTGCCTTCCCTATCACCGAAGACCTCACCACCGTCAGGGCCAACAATTTATTTCTTGGCCTTGAAATGACATTGTCACTTCTGGGCATTGGAATCGGTGCCGTTCACTGGGCCAAGACCCTGATGCCTGACTTTGAAGTTTCTGAGCCTCGTCACCAGACCAGAGGCAACGAGGAAGTTCGAGCGCGCGCAGTTGAGATTGTCAAGCTGGCTGACTCGGAGTCTGGATTCAGCAGAAGAAAGTTAATTCGCAGGACTCTCTATGGAGCACTTGCGGTGTTCCCGCTTCCCGCGTTGATTGTTTTTGGCGATTTAGGACCGGACCTTGGCAGTTCTCTTCGTCAGACCATGTGGAAGACCGGAACAAGGCTAACCAAGGACCCAACCGGAGTTCCAATTAAGGCTTCTGATGTGACACTGGGGTCAGTGTTTCACGTGATCCCCGAGGGTCTTGCCGAGATGCACGAACACAAGCTGGAGGAAAAAGCCAAGGCTGCCGTGCTGCTTGTTCGACTAAACCAGGAAAGCCTCAACGAGGCCGAGGACCGCAAGAGCTGGTCCTACGACGGCATTGTCGCCTACTCAAAGATTTGCACTCACGTTGGATGCCCGGTGGCACTTTACGAACAGCACACGCACTCGTTGCTGTGCCCGTGCCACCAGTCAACATTCGACGTCACCGAGCACTGCAAGGTCGTTTTTGGACCCGCAGCTCGTCCCCTACCGCAACTACCGATCACGGTGGATGCGGAAGGGTACCTGATCGCCCAGAGCGATTTTCTGGAACCAGTCGGCCCTAGTTTCTGGGAGCGTTAGAAGATGAGCACAACGGTAAACGAAAAGAAGCCACAAGGTGGAGCACTCGCTGCAACGGCAAACTACTTGGACGAGAGAGTTGGCGTCGGTGGAATCCTAAAGTCCTTTGGACGCAAGGTGTTCCCAGATCACTGGTCTTTCATGCTCGGTGAGGTTGCTCTCTACAGCTTCGTGATCCTGCTGATCTCTGGAACCTTCCTAACCTTCTTCTATCAACCAGCTATGACTGAGGTTGTCTATGACGGCGCTTACCTTCCGCTGAAGGGCACCCAGATGTCTATCGCTTATGCCTCCAGCCTTGACATCTCGTTTGAGATCCGAGGCGGAATGCTCATGCGTCAGGCTCACCACTGGTCCGCTCTTCTGTTTGTTGCCGCAGCCGGGCTTCACATGCTTCGCGTGTTCTTTACAGGTGCCTTCCGCAAACCTCGCGAGATCAACTGGTTAGTTGGATTCATGCTCTTCGTTCTTGGAATGGCTGCTGGATTCACCGGCTACTCACTTCCAGATGACCTTCTTTCTGGAAACGGTCTTCGCATCATCGACGGAATGATTAAGGGTATTCCAGTTGTTGGAACCGCAGTTTCCTCCGGGTTGTTCGGTGGAGAGTTCCCGGGAACAGAAATTATTGCCAGACTCTACGGTCTGCACATCCTTCTGGTCCCTGCTTTGATCATTATTTTCATTGCAATACACCTGTTCATGGTGGTAATTCACAAGCACACCCACTACTCCGGCCCAGGCCGAACGGAAGAGAACGTCGTTGGCTACCCGCTAATGCCGGTATACGTTGCTAAGGCTGGTGGTTTCTTCTTCATCGTGTTTGGTGTTGTAATGCTTATTTCAGCAACCTTCACCGTAAACCCAATTTGGAACTACGGACCTTACGACCCCTCCCCTGTTTCGGCTGGAACTCAGCCGGACTGGTACATCGGTTGGCTAGATGGAGCCCTTCGACTTGCTCCTAGCAACTGGGACATCATGCTCTTTGGTTTCACTTACCCGATGGGAGTTCTGGTTCCACTTGTTGTGAGCTTGGTATTCCTAGCTCTGGTAGGCGCATACCCATTCGTTGAAGCTTGGGTGACCGGCGACAAGAGAGAGCACCACGTTCTAGACCGCCCAAGAAACGCTCCAACCCGTACCGGTATCGGCGCAGCTGGAGTAACTTTCTACGGCGTCCTATGGGCAGCTGCCTCCACCGACTTGATTGCAACCTTCTTCCAGATGTCTTTGAACCAGGTGCTCACTTTCATGCAGGTGCTCTTGATTGCTGGGCCGATTGCGGCTTACCTAATCACAAAGCGAACCTGTCTGTCGCTGCAGCGCAAGGACCGTGAGATTGTCCTTCACGGCCGCGAGACCGGACGAATTGTTAGATTGCCACACGGTGAGTACATCGAGGTTCACGAGCCGCTGGATAAGTTCGAGATGTACAAGCTGGTTGACTTCAAGGACTACCGCCCAACGGCCGTGGTTCCGAACAAGAAGGGCAAAATCACTCTGGGTTCACGCCTAAGAGCAGCCGTTTCTAGAATCTACTTCGAGGACCGCATCTCACCGGTGACCCAGACTGAGCTAAACGAGGCTCAGGCGCACGATCACTCCCCAGCTGTTGCAGCAAACGAGCAGCAGGAACAGTTGACCAAGTAGTTCAAATAAGAAATCCCCCTGACCGAATCGGTTGGGGGGATTTTTTACTCTTCGAGTATCAGGGTTTGTATGAATCAACCTCGATCTCAACGAGCATATCTGGGTTGATGAACTTTATTCCGGCAAGCATAGTTGCCGCCGGTCTTGTCGCTGAAAATATCTCACCGTGGGCGCGTCCAACTGCATCCATGTCCGCTGCATCGGATAAGTAAACCCTAGTTCTTACGACGTCTTCCAGTGAGTGGCCTCCATCGGCAAGCGCTCTCTCAATGACTTCGAATGCAACTTTGGTCTGCCCGTAGGCATTACCTTGGTGTTGCAAAACTCCATCGACTGTTGCTGTGGTCCCAGAGACGTGGATGTAAGGCCCGGCCACTACCGCCCTGGAATAGCCAATCGACTCTTCCCATGGGCCACCAGATGAGATTTTCTTGTCAGCTGCCACTTCGCACTCCTTTTGCACTTGGTGACGAGGCTACAAAAGAGCCCCGAGATCAACCTAGTGAGCGAAACGACCGCGGCTTTGTTCAAACACGTAACCCACGACGCCCACTAGGGCGAATGGAACGATGTAGAAAGTCAGCCACCAGCCAACAGCTAGGGAGGCGAACAGTAAACCGCAAGCTATACCGAGATACAGTGGCCACCAACTCCAAGGCATGAAAAATCCCATCTCTGACTCACCGTCTTCGATGTTCCCATCCTCACGGTCTTCAGGAACTGGGCCTTGGGTGTTGTTGAGTTTCCAAAGGTAGAAACCTAAAAAAGCGCTCATGAAAGTAAGCATCGCTAGCGCCGAAGTGCCGATTGGCTCCCAACCCGTGTAGGTCAAGTTGTACCAAATGTGATAGCCGGCCGTGACGAGCGTGAAAAATCCGGTGAGGATTACCCATAGTAGATAGTTTGCTCTCATGAATTACCTCCTTGCCGCCTCTTTAGCTTCCGCCGCCGCATAGTCCGGGTGGTGCAGGTCAAACGCCGGAGACTCGGAACGAATCCTTGGAATCGAAGTGAAGTTGTGACGTGGGAATGGAGTTGCAGTTGCCCACTCCAAAGACCTTCCGTAACCCCAAGGGTCATCGAGGGTGACCTTCGGAGCGGATCGGTAGGTGATGTACACATTCCATAGGAACGGAATGATCGAGAGTCCGAGCAGGATAGAACCCGCCGAGGACACTGCGTTCATCCAAGCAAAGCCATCTTCCGGTAGGTAGGTCGCGTAGCGACGTGGCATACCGATAACGCCCAACCAGTGCTGGATCAAGAAGGTGATGTGGAAACCGAAGAAGGTCATCCAGAACTGGATGTAGCCAAGGCGCTCATTCAGCATCTTTCCAGTCATCTTTGGCCACCAGAAGAAGAATCCTGCGAACATCGCAAACACCACTGTTCCAAACACTACGTAGTGGAAGTGAGCAACCACGAAGTAGCTGTCGGACAAGTGGAAGGTAAGTGCAGGCGACGCCAAGATTACTCCGGTCAAACCCCCAAAGATAAAGGTGGTCAAAAAGCCCAGGCTCCACAGCATTGGATTCTCAAAGGTCAGCGAGCCTCGCCACATAGTTCCGATCCAGTTGAATATTTTCACACCGGTCGGGACCGCAATTAGCATCGTCGTGAATGCGAAGAAAGGAAGAAGCACCGAACCGGTCACGTACATGTGGTGAGCCCAAACTGTCATCGACAGTGCTGCAATAGCAATAGTTGCGTAGACCAAAGTCTTGTACCCGAAGATTGGTTTACGACTGAATACTGGGAAAATCTCCGAAACAATTCCGAAAAACGGTAGCGCGATGATGTAGACCTCGGGGTGTCCAAAGAACCAGAACAGGTGCTGCCAAAGCATAGCTCCCCCGTTTGCCGGGTCAAAGATCTGAGTGTCCAGTCTTCTATCCGCTCCAAGAGCGAACAGCGCAGCTGCCAGCGGAGGGAAGGCCATGATAACTAGGATCGACGTCACCAGAGTGTTCCAGGTGAAGATCGGCATACGGAACATGGTCATTCCAGGTGCACGCATGGTCAAGATTGTGGTTATGAAGTTAACTCCACCCATGATGGTTCCAAAGCCGGCCAACGCCAGACCAAAGACCCACAGATCACCACCTATTCCCGGAGAGAACGTCGCATTCGATAAGGGCGCATATGCAAACCACCCGAATGACGCAGCACCTTGAGGGGTAAAGAATCCAGAAACTGCCACCAGAGAACCGAAGAAGTAGAACCAGTAGGCGATCGCATTCAACCTAGGGAAAGCCACATCCGGAGCACCGATCTGCACCGGCATTAGAACGTTTGCAAATCCAGCGAACAAAGGTGTTGCAAACATCAAAAGCATGATGGTGCCGTGCATTGTGAACAGCTGGTTGTACTGCTCTTTGGTCTGAACTATGTCGAGCCCCGGAGCTGCAAGCTGAGCGCGGATGATAAGAGCCATTACTCCCCCGATAAGGAAGTAGGCGAAAGAGGTAATTAGGTACAAGTAACCGATTTTCTTGTGGTCAGTGGTTGTAATCCAGTCGACAAGAATCTGACCCTTGGTCATCTTTTTACCCTTGGGCGAATTTCCGTCTCCGTAGCCGCTGGAGGGGCGAGTTTCGGTTATGGTTGCCATCTTGACTATCCTCTGATCTCTGGGTTGTCACCTGGAAGGTTTTGGTTTCTGTCATAACGGGTATCTAGCTGGCCAGTTTGTCCCTTGGCCCGAAGAGTTGACAGGTAAGCGTCATACTCGGCTTGAGAGACGACCTTGACTTGGAAAAGCATCAGCGAATGGTACTCGCCACAAAGCTCGGCACACTTACCCGCGTATGTTCCCTCAATCTGTGGGGTGAAGTACATGGTGTTGGTCTTGCCGGGGAACATGTCCTTCTTGTAAAGGAAGTCAATCACCCAGAACGAGTGGATTACATCGCGAGCAGATAAGTCAATTTTTACGCTCTGGTTCACAGGCAAGTAAAGAGTTGGAAGTGTCTCGGGAACTCCCTCTTGGCCATCAAACTGTGCCTGAATCCCGGATTCAAAGACATCGGCGTCCACGTAGTTAAAGTCCCAGCTCCACTGCTTTGCAATTACCTGGATGGTGACATCTGGGTTCTCGGTTGGCGTCTCAATTGCCGCCATGTCTCTGGCTGTGAAGGCGAAGAATCCAATGACCAAGATCAGCGGAATTACTGTGAATAAGGCTTCAATCGGGTTGTTGTACCTGAACTGGGCTGGCATTCCGGTCTCACCCTTGCGCCGGCGGTAAACCACAATTGCCCAAGCCATGAGGCCCCAGGCAATGATTCCGATAGCGTAGAGAACGATCCAAGCTGTGGTCCAGAGTCCTGTGATTCTGTCGGTGTGATTTGTGACGCCCCACTCTCCCGGCAAGAAACCGCGGGCAAGCTGGTCTGTGCAGCCAGTGAGCAGCAGGACCATGGTGGCGGCTATTGGGGCAAATGCCCACTTTAATCTAGTTTTCAACTTTAGAAACTGACCCTTCAGACAGCTGGATGATTACCCCTTTAGTCTAAGCGAGGAAAATGCCCCGTCAGTGCCAAAACACCACTAGAACAGGGGTTTTTGTGGGATAAAAAGCGGTTTGAGAGCTAGTTGAAAGAGTCTCCGCAGGCGCAGGATCCGGCAGCGTTTGGGTTGTCGATTGTAAAGCCCTGCTTCTGAATTGTGTCCTCGAAGTCAATCGATGCGCCCTCAAGGTATGGAACACTCATCTTGTCCACAACAACCTGAACTCCGTCGAATTCGGCTACTGCATCAGAGTCCTCTAGAACCTCGTCAAAAAATAGTTGGTAGATGAGTCCGGAGCACCCTCCAGGCTGAACAGAAACACGGAGGCGAAGATCATCCCGACCTTCAGCGGTTAGCAGGGTGCGCACCTTTTCCTTGGCGGTATCGGTGAGGCTGACTTTGTGGCTGAGCGTCTGATCCATGATTGGACTCCCTATAAGTTTCCGTGAACTGCTACTACTCTAACAAGGCTAAACCGAATGCTAGTGAATCTGATTCCCAGCAAGCAGAAACAGCGTCTGAGCCAAAATTGCAGATTTGAAGGTCTCCAAATGAAGACTTTCGTTCGGCGAGTGAGCCCTCGAATCCGGATCTTCAACACCGGTCACGAGCACCTGAGCCTCGGGGAAAACCCGCTCCAAATCAGCAATGAAAGGAATCGAGCCCCCGATGCCGATATCTACCGATTTCTGACCGTAGGCCAGCTCTAGGGCATGTTCTGCTAGAGACTTGGCCCAGCCGGAATCCCCCAGGCTGAAGGGCTTCCCGAGCTCTACGGCCCCAAAAGTCACCTCTGCCCCTAGCGGGTTATTGGCCAGGATGTGGCCCTGAAGGGCCTCCAGGGCCTGTTCTGGGTTCTCTCCGGGGGCTATCCGAAGGCTCAACTTGGCCTTGAGTCTCGGAACCAAAGTGTTTGAGGACACCGCCACCGCTGGGTAATCCAGCCCAATCAGAGTCAGGGCTGGTTTGGTCCATATTCGCGGAAGTATGGCTCCCTCACCAAGGGCCTTAGTGGAGGGCAAAAGTCCTGAGTCTGCCCTTAATTGCTCTTCACTGTAGCTTAAATCAGTATTTTGAGTACTTTTTAGTCCCAAAATGGAGACTTGCCCCTTTTCATCCCACATCGAGTCCAGTATTTTTACCAAGGCCAGCATGGCGTCTGGCACCGCGCCGCCGTACATCCCGCTGTGGACCGCATGATCTAGGGTCTGCACCTCAAATTCCAAAGAGACCAGTCCCCGAAGGGTGGTGGTTATCGCTGGAACCGTAGTGCTCCAATTCCCGGAATCGGCAACCACAATCACATCGCTTTGAAGCTTTTGCTTGTACTGCTCCAAAAAGTTTGCAAACGACGGCGAACCCGCCTCTTCCTCACCCTCGATAAAAACCACAAGCCCTAGATCAAAATCTGATCCGGCCAGTTCAGCTAGAAGTTTTACCGAGGCGCAGTGGGCCACGATTCCTGCCTTGTCATCCGCTGCTCCCCTGCCAAAAAGGCGACCCTTTCTCACCTCAGGTTCAAATGGTTCAGACTCCCAAAAACTTTGGTCTCCCGGGGGTTGAACGTCGTGGTGCGCATAAAGCAAGATTGTGGGCCGGGAATTCTTCGCAGCTCTTGTGGCAACAATCGCCGGGGCTCCAGTTTGCCCAGAACCGTAGCTTGATTGCAGAACCTCAACTTCTTCAAAGACCCCGGTACTTTCAAAAAGCCGCCGAACAGCCTGAACACTTCGCTCAAGTTCGTCAGCATCAAAGGCATCCCAGGCAATACCCGGAATGCGAACCAGTTCTTTCAGGTCCTCTAGAGCAGTAGAAAACAGTTTTGTCACGGCCTCGTTAGCGCGCTCGAGCTCTGCTTGGCTAATTGTCGGTACCGATAAGTCCATGAGGGTAATCTTAAGCGAGAAACCAACAACAAACCGAAGGACCCCAATGCCTCAAGACGCCCCTCAAGTTGATCCGCCTAAAAAAGACGGCAAGGGTAAGCCGACTCCGGCTAGAAAACAGCAGGAAATGCTTCGGAAGAAGCCCGTTGTTGGAAACAGATCACCCGAGGCCAAGCGAGCCGCTAAGCGCGCACTTCAGGCCGAGCGAGCCAAGGCTCGAGAAGGACTCGCAAATGGTGACGAGCGCTATCTGACAAGTCGTGACCGCGGGCCCCAACGCAAACTTGCAAGGGATGTAGTTGACTCCAGGTTTACGGCCGGTGAATTGGTTCTCCCGGCTCTGTTCCTGGTCATTATTATCTCCTCGATACGAACAGATGACCCCGTGGTTGATCTTTACATCCAGCTCGGAACACTCATTGCGATGTGGGGGCTATTTGTAACGGTTGCACTGGACGGATATATTCTGGGTAAGAAAACCCAACGTGTGGTCCAAGAAAAATATGGAGACAAAGCCGAAAAAGGCCTTCGCTGGTACGCGGCGATGCGATCGATTCAAATGCGCGGGATGAGACTCCCAAAGCCTCAAGTCAAGCGCGGAAACAAAGACTTCTAGTTAGGACCTTTCTTAAAAGAAATTAGCCAGCGAGTCCCCGGTTTATTTTTCTGGCCCAGAGCGGTCCCTCGTAAACAAATCCGGTGTAGCCCTGAACCAGCTGTGCTCCAAGGTTCAGTCTGTTGGCAACTTCCCTAGAGGAGAAAACTCCCCCAACCGAAATTATTGCTATCTGATTCGGAAGGTTTGATCTAAGCAGAGTCAGCACCTCTAGCGACCTTTCTGCCAGTACCGGACCGGAGAGTCCTCCTTGGCCCATCGCCTCAACTTTCTTACCGTCAGCTAAAAGGCCGGATCTTGAAACTGTGGTGTTGGTTGCAATAACACCAGCAAGCCCAAGCTTTGTGGCTAGGCCCGCTACCTCGACTACGTCTTCGTTCGCCAAGTCGGGTGCAATTTTTACCAGCACGGGTTTGCCCATGGATTTTTCCAGAACGGTAATCAAAATTGGCTCAAGTTGATCAATTGCCTGGAGCGAGCGAAGTCCGGGGGTATTTGGAGAAGAAACATTCACTGCGAGATAGTCCGCAAAGGGTGCGAGCTTTTCGGCGCTGTAAGCATAATCCGCTACGGCATCTTCAATTTCGGTAACTTTGCTCTTTCCTATGTTCACTCCGATTACAGGAAGCTTCTTTCCACTTTGTCGAAGTGCCGCGAGGCGCTTGGCGATAACGTCTGCCCCGTCATTGTTGAAACCCATTCGGTTGATGAGACTGAGATCTTTTTTGAGTCGGAAAAGTCTGGGTCTTGGATTTCCGGTTTGGGCAAATCTAGTCACGGTGCCAATCTCCACATGAGAGAACCCAAGCTCGCCCAATTCTCTAACCGCTTCTGCGTTTTTATCAAAGCCCGCCGCCATTCCAAATGGCCCATCGAATTCCAACCCAAAAGCAACTGTTCTCTGGGGAACGACACCTAACCGGCTGAGTTTTGCCAAACCGGTGGCTCCCAAAGCCTTGATTAAGAACATGCCGAGGTGGTGGGCCGTCTCGGGATTAAACCTGGAAAAAATCAGATTAAAAAATAGGCGATAAATCAAATCCCCAGATCACCGCTTAGGTTCCTTGCTTGGGATGAGGTCACCGAAGACCTACGCCTTAGCGTCATCTGTTGGAACGTCCTTGGTGGCTCGAAGCACTCCAATGGCGGCTTCAAAGTCCTCCAGAGACTCCCACCCCTGGTATACACTCGCGAAGCGCATGAAGGCAACCTCGTCTAGTTCTCGAAGTGGTTCCAAAATTGCCAGTCCAATCTCGTGAGCCTCGACTTGAGCTGCTCCGGATGATCTGATGATTTCTTCAACCTGTTGCGCCAGTACTGCCAGGTCAGCATCCGAAACGGGACGACCCTGACAAGCCTTTCCAACACCGCTAACGATCTTTTCTCGACTAAAGGGTTCTGTGACACCGCTTCGCTTGATTACTGTTAGTGACGCGGTCTCGGAGGTTGTGAATCGTTTGCCACACTCCGGGCACTGCCGGCGACGTCTGATGGCTGAGCCATCCTCGCTGGTTCTTGAGTCAGTGACTCGAGAGTCGGCGTGACGGCAAAATGGACAGTGCATTTGATGAACCTCTAACTCTCTCTATCTAATTTTAGAGCCGACTGGGTTAAATAGCGCTCGATTCGGCCTCGGGCTTGCCCCTTAGCTCTCAAATCGCTTCAGCACAGCCTCGCCGTGGGCGGGCAAGTCCTCAGCATTTGCAAAAAGGGGTAGCGACCCAGCTTGCTCTTCAAGAGCAGCCCTGGAGTAATCGATAATTTGTTGCGGGCGCAAGAAGGTGTGAACGCCCAGGCCCGAGCTGTACTTTGCTGTGCCACCTGTTGGCAGGACGTGATTTGATCCAGCCAGGTAGTCGCCGAGACTAACAGGCGAATACTCCCCCAAGAAAATCGCACCGGCGTTGGTAATTTTTGGCAGCAGGACATTCGGTTCTGAAACCAAGATCTCCAGGTGTTCAGTTGCGTAGGAATTTGCCACTTCAACAGCCTGATCTAGCGAGTCAACTAAGACCAGTGCTGATTGCTGGCCACCAAGTGCCGCGGCAACTCTCCTGGAGTGTTTGGTGGCTAATACCTGTGTCTCAAGCTCCAGAAGAACCTTTGCAAGCAAAATCTCACTATCTGTGACAAGAACCGCCGCAGCCGACTCATCGTGCTCAGCCTGTGAAATCAGATCTGCTGCAACTAACTTGGGATTGGCAAACTCGTCCGCAATGATAAGTATCTCGGTGGTACCCGCCTCCGAATCAATAGCAACAGTTGAGCGAACGAGCCTCTTAGCGGCAGCAACATATGCGTTGCCCGGTCCCGTGATCAGTCGAACAGCAGGAAGATCGATTTCTTCTATTCCGTATGCGAAGGCGGCTATAGCTGCCGGGCCTCCGATGCAAAATACATCCTCGAGTCCAAGAAGAGCAGCGGTCGCCAGGACGCTCGGGTGCGGCCTTCCGTCAAAATCTCGCTGACCCGGAGTTGCAAGGAATATCTTTGAAACTCCTGCCACTTGAGCCGGGACGGCATTCATAACGACGCTCGACGGGTAGACAGCTTTTCCACCTGGGACGTAAAGCCCAACCGAGTCCACCGGAACATAGCGCTGAGAAACACTCGCTCCTTTCGACAATTCAACTCCAAAGGCTTCCGGCACTGCAGCCTGAGAAACTATTCTGTTGCGATCGATTGCGGCCTCAATAGCGGCTCGAAGGTCAGGATCTAGCGCATGGAGAGCCTGGTTGAGTTCCTCCGATGAAACCCGAAGCGGCTCAGGGTCGAATCCATCCAGCTCCTTCGAGAGCTCGCGGATGTATGAGACTCCCGATGTCCTAACCGAGTTAATAACCCCCGTGGCGACTTCCATTGCAGCATCTATGTTGAGCTTGGCCCTGGGAATCTGTTCGGCCAGTTGCGCCTCGACTACGGGTAAACCGCGAAGATCAAGCTGGCGAATAACGCTCATTCTGACTCTTTCTTTTTGGTCGGTTTGAGCCCTAAGTCTATTTGGTCTGTTTAGGGCAAACCCTCGGCTAATCTATTATTCGATGTCAACAGAAAATATAGATACAGATGCTACTGACGCCCTGAAGGCAGCCTTTCGAAGGCACGCCTCGGGAGTTGCAATAATCACGGCAACCGCAGAAGATGGCTCCCCGGTTGGTTTTACCGCAACCTCAATGACCTCGCTCGGTTCAAATCCCCCGCTGGTGACATTCAACGTCTCCCGGGAATCGTCCTCCTGGCCAACAATTTCCACCACTCAGCACCTAGCTCTTCACATGCTTGGAGCCCAAAACTATGATCTGGCGCAAAAGATGGCCGCTGATAAGAACAAGCGATTTCTTGATGGCGACTGGGAGTTTTCGGAATTTGGTCTTCCGGTTTTCAAGAATGTACCGGCCGTTTTGTTTGCCAAGGTTCGCGAGTTTCATCACGTCGAACAAAATGCAGTTTTCATAAGCGATGTCGTTTCAGGGATGCTCGGCGTTGAGGACAAGGCGCTGCTTTACAACCAGCGGGCCTACTTCACCCCAGCCGACACTGCACTTTGAGCCAAGCAGCTTGCTCCCAAAAGTGCCTTAAGCTCGCCGATTAGATCGTCAGAAATTCTCACCGTTGGCTGAAGCTTAAAACTTCTGGGGTTTAGCTCGTCAATAAAACTTAATTGAACTTCTTCCTTGCCGGGGTGCGCCTTCAAGGTAGCGTCTAGATTCTCGAGCACGCTTCTGGTCGCATCAGCTTCTGTTATCTGCAAGCGAAGAGGACCCTGTGATGCCGCTTCGGAACCTAGAGCAATACTCTCCATTGAAAAAGCTGAAATCGCAAACCCGTCATCGCGGGAGTTTATTCGCCCTCGCACCATTACTACTTCATCATTGATCAGTGACTCGGAATACTCTTTGTATGTCTTACCCATGAACATCACAGATATTTCCCCTTCGAAATCCTCAATCGTCACATTTGCGTAAGGGTTTCCAGAGGACCTGGCAACTCGATGCGTGACGCTTGAAATTAGCCCCGCAATGGTGATTGTCTCCCCATCTCTAATGTCTTCGCTGGTAAGCAAATCACCGATGGTGAAATCGGCAAACTGTGCCAGTTGTCGCTCTCTTCCAGCTAGCGGGTGATCCGAGACATAAAGGCCGAGCATTTCACGCTCGTGCGCGAGCTTTTCTGACTTTGGCCATTCGGGTCTATTTGGAACAACTAAGTGTGAATCGGACTCGGCAAACAAATCCCCGAATAAATCGACCTGTCCGGTTGATTCATTTTTCTTGATTACCGACTGAGAGTCCACGGCCTCCTCGTGAATCTCCATCAGCGCACGCCTGGTGTGGCCAAGAGTGTCAAATGCTCCGGCCTTAATCAGCGACTCAATGGTGCGTTTAGAGCAAACCTGCTGCGGTACTCGACGAAGAAAATCGGTGAAGGACTCAAATGGCTTATCTCTGCGGGCTTCGATAATTCCATCCACGACGTGGTGTCCAACGTTCCTAATCGCACCTAGTCCAAACCGGATTGTGTCACCAACGGCGCTGAAGGGCCCAATGGAGGAATTCACATCGGGGGCTTGAACGTTGATGTCCATCCTGCGGCATTCGTTCAGGTAGATTGCGAGCTTGTCTTTTGAGTCCCCCACCGAGGTGAGCAGGGCAGCCATGTACTCCGCCGGGAAGTTTGCCTTTAGATAAGAGGTCCAGTAGCTCAAGACTCCGTACCCGGCCGAGTGCGCCTTGTTAAAGGCGTAGTCCGCAAATGGAAGCAGTGTCTTCCAGAGCGTTTCAATAGCGGGCTCTGAGTAATTTTGCTTCGCCATTCCCTCACTGAAGTCTTTATAGGAGCGATCCAGCTCCTTCTTATCTTTTTTACCCATTGCACGGCGAAGCAGATCGGCCTGCGCAAGGGAGAACCCTGCGACTTTTTGAGCAACCGCCATTACCTGCTCCTGATAAACAATCAGGCCGTAGGTCGGATCGAGAATTTCGGCAAGTGTTTCGGCAAGCTCCGGGTGAATCGGCTCTGATTTTTGCAGGCCGTTTTTTCTGAGTGCGTAGTTGGTGTGCGATTTCTCGCCCATTGGACCGGGTCGATAGAGCGCAATTACTGCGGAGATGTGCTCAAACTCACTCGGCTTGAGCATCCGGAGTAGAGATCTCATCTGAGCACCGTCGAGCTGGAATACTCCGAGAGTGTCACCCCTGGATAAAAGCTCAAAAGTGTTTTCGTCTGAGTTGAGATCCAGCTCTTCTAGAACGACCGTTGTACCCTTGTTGGACTTAATGTTGGCCAGTGCGTCATCTAAAACCGTGAGGTTTCGAAGTCCCAAAAAGTCCATCTTTAACAGCCCGAGTTTTTCACAAGGCGGCTGGTCAAACTGAGTGATTACGGCACCGTCATCTTCTCTCCTCATGATTGGAATCACATCAAGAAGTGGCTCGGCAGACATGATCACGCCCGCCGCGTGCACGCCCCACTGACGCTTTAGGTTCTCAAGGCCCCTGGCAAGTTCGAAGATCTTTGCCGAGTCCGGATCATTCTCCAGCGCCTCTCTAAACTCGGCGGCCTCCTTGTACCTCGATGTCTGCTCGGCTTGCTTATCTTCTGGCTTTTCAACTAACTCACCGAGCGATACATCTCTTCCGAGCACCATCGGGGGCATTAGCTTGGTCAGCTTTTCTCCGGCTGCGTAGGGCATTCCCAAGACTCTGGCCGAGTCCTTAAGTGCTTGCTTTGCCTTGATTGTTCCAAAGGTGACGATCTGAGCCACCCGATCCTCACCGTATTTCTGACTTACATATCGAATTACCTCGCCGCGCCTTCGGTCGTCGAAGTCGACATCAATATCTGGTGGCGAGACTCGGTCGGGGTTAAGGAACCTCTCAAAAATCAAACCATGCACAATCGGATCTAGCTCAGTAATTC
>NZ_JBASXC010000014.1:0-2189 GCF_049276775.1 Rhodoluna sp. | reverse complement strand
TCTTTTGGTTCTCTCCTCAGATCGGGGCCGTTATCTTCCTGCCGGCCATCGGGGCTTATTTCGGCGCTCGCCAGACCGAGTCCGATGGACCCTCGCAGCCCAGGCGTTCACTCTGGCTGATTTTCTTTATTCTGGTTTCCATTGGAATCGCCATCCGGTTCTTGGTTCCCGAAGAAAACTTCGGTAGCTTTGAGGCGGCTAGCGAGAACGTGATTTTGCTCTGGGTATACCTCGGAGTGCTGTCTCTTGCATTTCCGCTGTTTGGGTATCTGGCATACCTCCAGAGAATCGGACGCTCTGCGTAGGCACTTTATTTTCACTAAACCCCTGGCCCCTTCGGGGGAGCCAGGGGGTTTTTCCTTTGATTTTGAAAAATGTGGGGTTAGCCGAAGGTTTCTTGAGACGTAGATTCTGGGTACCGTAATGTCTTCCTCAAGGTAATTTGTTGGCTCCGCCAAACACCTTTGGGAGATTTATGATTTGGAAGGCTATGGCCATTGATGGCCCCGGCGGGTCCGGTAAATCTACCTTGGCCAAGCAGCTAGCAGCAGACCTTGGCGCCGAGATTATCTCGATGGATTCTTTTTTGCTTCCGGCGACGAACTATCGGCTAAGTGCCATTGCCAAAAACTATGACTTTGATCGATTCGGTCGAGAGGTTATTGATCCAATAATGGCAGGGGAGCCGATTAAGTATCAGGTGGCTCAGGCAGAACCTGGAAAGATGTCAACTGTGAAGGTGCCGGCGGGAGTGCCGGTCATTATTGAGGGCATCTATTCTTTTGAGGTGCGCTTCCGTGAAGCCTACGATTTCAGCATTTTTGTTCATGCCAATAGGGAAACACTGCTTCATCGGGGGATGAATCACTCGGGTTCGGGCAGCTGGCTCGACAAGTGGTTGGTGGGCGAGGAGACATACCTCGAGGCCCAGTCGCCGATGGCCGCAGCGAACCTGATTCTGGATGGGTCTCTGCCGACTCCGACCACGGCCCAGGTCATGGAGGCGCTTCGCCTTAGGCTCAGCCAGCGGGCCTAATAGCGACCTACACCAAAAACCGTTCCCGTCAAGGGATTTTGGGAAGGTGTTTACAAAAGTGGCTTAATCGTTATAAGATAGGCACTTGACCCCAAAAAACCAGTGTGCATATTGTGGCGCGCTCTGTACGCATATTTCGGCGACAATCGGTTTCGGGACAGCCCTAAATCTGACCGGATCTTAACTATTGCCCTGGAGGGACTCCCTTGGCTGCGAAAAAAGCAAAAAACACCCGTCTAGCATCACGTCCATCATTTGCAAAGGTTCAAGAACAGATTGATCTTCCAGATCTTCTGTCGCTGCAGACCGAAAGCTTTGAGCAACTAATCGGTGGACCGGCATGGCGAGCAAAAGAAGGCAACAAGGCCAAGACCGGCCTCGACGAAGTCTTCGAAGAAATTTCTCCGATTGAAGACTCCGCTAACTCTTCACAGGATCCAAAGATGGGTCTTGTGTTCGGAGAGCCGATTTTGTACGACCCGACCTACACTCCTGACGAGTGCAAGACCAAGGGTAAGAGCTACACCCAGCCTCTTTATATCAAAGCTGAGTTCACCAACTACCTAACCGGTGAAATTAAGTCACAGACCGTCTTCATGGGAGATTTCCCGGTCATGACTGAAAAGGGAACTTTCGTCATCAACGGAACCGAGCGAGTAGTTGTGTCCCAGCTTGTTCGTTCCCCTGGTGTTTACTTCTCCGTTTCAACTAACACCACCGGAAACTTGGATGTTAGAAACAACAAAGCGCAGATCATTCCATCGCGCGGTTCTTACCTTGAGTTTTTGACCGAGTGGGTACGCGATGACCGTAAGCCAATCGCAAGATTCGGTCAGCCGATTGTTCAGGTTCAGGTAGATCGCAAAACTAAAGTTTCTGCAACTATCTTCTTGAAGGCGCTTGGTTTCACTAAGGAAGAAATCATTGCTGAATTTTCCGACATCGAAAAAGCAGTTGCCGCAGCAGCACCAACCTGGAAGTTCGATGTTGACCTAATCGCCAACACCTTGGCCTACGACGAGTCCAAGGTATTTGCTAACCCAGTGTTGTCTCGCGAAGATGCTCTTCGCGAGGTATACCGTAAGGTTCGTGGCGAGCAGGCCGGATCTGAAGTTGCAGCTGCATGGCTGAACTCGACTTACTTTGAGTCAAA
>NZ_JBASXC010000013.1:0-8292 GCF_049276775.1 Rhodoluna sp. | reverse complement strand
CTCCAAAGCTGACCTCTTTATAGAGTCCTTTTGAGCTTGACTCGCTCTTCACACAAAGATTCCTCAGCTGGTTTGAGTGCTTGACATTTATTCCATCAGGGGAATAGTCTGCAGGGAGAGCTTTTTGCACCACAACTGGGATATTCAAATGAGTGAGCAAGTCCTAGGGTTCCTAGATAACCAGCCGGAGTCCAATCTCTTGAGGGTCCTCAAGGCCACCGATGCTCTCCGAGAGAAGGGGCCGATGCTTGGGAGGCCTTTTGTCGATTCGGTCAAAGGATCAGCAATACACAACCTCAAGGAACTCAGGGTGTCGTCGTCAAGAGATGGGGCAATTCGAATCCTGTTTTGCTTCTCACCGAAGCGAATTGCATTACTTCTAGTTGCCGGTGACAAATCAAATAACTGGAGCGGATGGTATGAGCGGGCAATCGAACAAGCGGAGGAAGAGTATGACCGATTCCTTGAAAACTAATTCAGGCTTTGTCAGTTACGACGTTTGGAGAGCCGCCCAAAACTTCGATGAACAAGAAATAGCCGAAGGCGTCAAACAGATCTACCGAGAGGTCCTGGAATACAAACTCCGCGAACTAAGGCAGCACCAAGGCCTTACCCAGCAGCAGCTTGCCGACAAACTGGGTCTAACCCAAAACCGCATCTCCAAGTTTGAAAGGCTAGACCTAGATAGATCAGAACTTCAAACCATCCGCAGATACCTAGAAGCCCTGGGTGGTGAACTATCCCTGGTTGTTGACATAGAAGGCGTCCAGCACAAGATTGAGCTCAACAACAAATCAAAAGGAAGTTTTAGCTAAAGCCCTGTTCGACTTTGGAATTCGAGTTGATAATTGGACCCTCTTCCGTCAGCCCATCTGACGATGACTAGCTAAATCTTCTATGCGGTCCGACGACGAGCTCTTGATTCAGATGGTTTCTTCCTGCGCCTCACGAGTGCGAGGAATAGGAAAAGCACACCCAGACTGCCCATTAGGACCAAGGCAACCCAAGTGGATCCGAATGAATTATTCAGGGAAACGAAGAGTTGTGACTCTGGTTCTTTCACCACGAGACCCATCAGAGCCGACCTAGTTTCACCATTCGCCGCTACGCCACTTACCTGGATTGTGTGATTCCCTGTGTCAAGATCCTCGGGAAGTGGAACGGCTCCCACAAAGTTTCCCTGGTCGTCTGTTTCTACCTCACCAAGTTTGATTGGCTCTGAAAACAACCAAATTACGATCCTGCTCCCGGGGCTGTATCCAATTCCTTCAACCGTCGCAAGCTGGTTCTTTGAGATGACCACACTGCCAGAGGAGTCAATCTCCACTGGCTGCCCGTCCGAGGTCTTAGCCCCGATGACCAATTTGAAATCTGAGCCTTCAACCTGCATGCCCGTCATCGTTTCATTCGGAACAAAAGCCAGGGACTGCGGGATGCCGTCCAGAGTGACGAACGACTTAGCCGGACTCACGGCAACGAAACCAAGCTCAGTAACCTCACCGACGTCTGGATTTTGCACCAAGAATTCGGCCAAAGCCTCTGACGCGAGCTGGGGCTCTGAGATTTTTTGTTCAGACTCTCGAATTTTCTGAACGAGTTCTGGGCTCGCTCCTTCAGGTTGAGTCAACGAGGGAACTGGAGGAGGCGTTGGAACCTCCCTTGGAACAGCTGCGAGGGGAGATGGTTGAACCCTGTTTGGTCGAGTGACTGGCGGGGTTGGCTGTGTTGTGGGTCTCGGCGAGGCGGTCGGCGTCGGGGTTGGAGCGGGAGCCGCAGCTCCTGATCCACCGGAAGGAGCTGGCGCCGCAGGGACCGCAGGGGTACCAGTGACAGAGTTTGACGCAACAGATGCTCCAGTTGAGTTGACCGCCTTCAGTGAAATTTGATACGCCGTGCCATTCACCAAATCCGTCACTCCATCTGATTCAGTTGTGATTCGGATTGAAGTGTTGGTACTCGCAGGGGTTAGTGCTAGGAAGGTAGTTCCGTCGGTGGAGTACTCATAGTTAGTGATTGCTGAAGTTCCCGTTGAAGCCGGCGCCGAAAAACTAATGTTTAGAGCGCCGCTGGCTGGAGTAATACTTGAAATAACGGGCGGTCCGGGCAAAGCATCCACCGCAGCCGTAACGTTTATTGTGAAAGTTTGAGATGAAGATAGTGAGCCATCCGAGGCGGTGAAGGTAAAACTCGCACTCGTATCAGCATCCAGGGCATTGATTACCCCCTGGTTTGGTGTGAAGGTAAATGCTCCTGAATTTGTATTCAATGACATCGTTCCAAGATCCCTAGTCAAAGTCGCCGTGGTTCCAGAGACAGTAGCGTCTGTTAGCCCAAAGCTAATCGGATCACTTTCTTCGTCGGTTGCCGAAAGAGTCCCCGTGTGATTAGTGAACGAGTCAACTGCAGAAGTGTCAGTGTAGCCGTGTGAAGATACTGCTGCCAAAACAGGCGCGTCGTTGACGGAGGTGACCGAAATAGTCACCGGCGAACCCGTGTCAGATAGTGATGAGGCAAAGCTTAGAGATCTATTAGTTGTTCCAGCGGGTGGGTTGCTGTTCGAGTACGTAAGGAGCCTCGCCAGTGCCTGAATATTCGATGCATTCACAGTGGCGGGAGAACTTGAAGAAACCGCGATGTTGTCAATGCTAAATGTGGCCCCGAGATATCGGCCTCCGCTGTCGTCGTAGGAACCTGCAACAAATACAAATTTGTAGTTACCAGCTTCGAAGGCCGTGCCGTCTGTGAATTTCGTGTCGTCATAAGAGCTCTTACCTGTTACAATTCCGGTCGATAGGTAAGCCTTGAGGTCAGTTCTTTGGGTGCCGGATGAAAAGTAGCCGGATTCGTTTCTTGGTGACCCAATCGTCACATTCACCGATCCTCCGGCCGCTCTTCCATCTCTTCCGGTTTCATCAATTAGGCGAAAGGCTTTGCCGTTTGAGACATTTAGGAGGTACCCGTAAACATCAAAACCGTCGCCAGCTGCGGATGCTAACCAATCAAGGCTGACCTGGTCCCCGGCTGCTAAATAAACGGAAGACTCGCTTATGACGTGGGGTCCTCGAACAACACAAAAGCCTGTCGCACAAGAGGCTCCTCCCACCGTCATCTGCAACCTACCGGAGGTGATCGCGCTAGAGAAGGTGTTCGGGCTGGAGGCACGATCTCGGTTAATTGTTGATGGGGATGCAGCGGTTGGTTGATTTCCCGGACCAAAGAGATAGTCAACGGGTGCTGGCCACCCGCCAATTACTGTTGCATCAGTCGTGACCGCTGCCCCGCTGGCATTTGCGTACCCTAGAAAAGTTCTTGTGTCGGAAATAGCCCAACCGGTTGTTCCATCTGAGAAATCGCCGTTGGTGAAAGCGTTGGAGAAATTTACCCTGAGGCTATTTGCCTCTCCGTCAAAGGTTGGATCGACATTCCCAATGGCACTGGCGTTGGTCCCGTCACCCTTAAAGACAGTCCCGTTTTGAACGCTGATTGCTCCGAGGGTGACGTCTGGGGTGGATTCGGAGAAGGCCAGTATCTCGCCTGATCCGTATGTACCATCCAGAGCAAACGTGATATTCTCACCGGCGTAGCTCTGGCTGGCGTCAGTAAGAACAAAATCCGGTAGAACCCTGATTGCCGGATCGCCTTCGTCGTAGCTCACAGGATCGCCCATCGTGAAACCAGCCGCATTGCCTAGGCCTGGGATCAACAGAATGACAAGTGATAAAGCAAGGACACGCGAGACACGACTGCTTGATTTTGTGCGTAGACGGTGTCTCAAAGTTTGAATCTTCCTGGCGGTGGCGTCGGGCGTTCGTAGTTCCACCCTTTGGTTTTTAGGGGACCCCTTTAGGTTAACTACCTCTTTATATTCGCCCTCTGGAAACAGGTGGCTACCCACCTGTTTTGGGGCCTTAAACCGTGTCTATTCGCCAAATTGCTCAAAATTGGCCAAAAATGGCCATTTTCTTGGACTTTGCTAGGTTTGGGGGATGGAGCCCATCAAGGTCGTATTTCTAGGACTGTATTTCGAGGCTTGGGATGCCCTGGACGAGATCTACCAAAAGATGGCCAAAGACCCCCGTTTTGACCCGATTGTTGTCTCCATGCCCAGGAAGCTAACGGGCCAGTTGGCCTATGCCCAGGAGGACAAATCCCATGCCTTCTTTGAAGGCAGGGACATACCCCATATTCGGCTAAATACCGGGGGTTCGGGCAGTGAAAACCAGGATGGTTTGGCCATTTTGAGAGATTTGGCCCCAGATTATGTGTTTGTGAACTACCCCTGGCAGCGAAACTACCAACCAGCTGTTCGTTTCGACAGGTTAGCTGAGTTCACACGCCTTGCTTACGTTCCTTACTTTTCTTTGGTGATGGTTGATGAACCAGATGACGAGCCAGGTGGTGGTCAAGTTGGTTCACTTGTTGCAACTCACATCTATAAGCAGCGCATTCACCAACTTGCCTCACTAGTTTTCACTCAAGACAAAAATGTTTTGGATGCATATGCAAAAACCGAACGTGGAAATTCCCACGTTCACTTTCTTGGTTCACCAAAAATAGATTCTTTGCGCAAAGAAGCCCTCGAAGGCAAGGCAAGTTGGCCAATTGCGGGTAATGGATACAGGGTGGTGTGGGCACCACACCACTCCTATTCCCCACATTGGCTCAACTTCGGTGTTTTTCCTAAAGTAAAAGATCAAATGTTGGATTTTGCTAAAGCCAATCCAGACATTCAAATTGTTTTGAGACCACATCCTTTCCTTTGGGGAACACTCACCGATCGAAAAGTGATTTCAGAACAAGAATTGAACTCTTGGCGAGATCAGTGGGACGAGTTAGCTAACACCTCAGTTGATGAAGATGGTTCTTACGCTGAACTATTTCTTGCAACAGACATTCTTGTCACCGATGGAATCTCTTTCTTGGGTGAGTACCCATTGATTGCAGGCAAGCCAACCATCTTTTTTGAAAAAGAAGATCATTGGGTGTTCACAGCAACCGGTGAACTTGCTGCAAATGCATCTGTAAGAGTGAAAACTTTTGCTGAACTTGAAAAAGCAATTCACGATTCAAGAGCAAATGGAGTTCCCGATCGATCAGCAGAGATTCAAAAACTTGTTGAGGCAAGTTCTCCATACCCTGGTGAGTCAGCTGCCAAGATTATCGAGCAGGTCATTAAAGATTTTGCAGGGCCCGAAGGGCTCTCGCCTCTGGTGGACAAGAGCCAAATCCAAGAGGTCGCCTGGGAGTTTGTTGCGGGGCGTGAGCCCTTCGTGGACTAGCTCAGGCTGCCCTGAAATTACCCCAAAAACCCCGTATTTACAGGGCTGTAGGGGTGCCAAGTGTGGCTGGGTTGGCTAGCAGTAATTACTCGGCAGGTGCCTCGGTTGAGGCAGGAGCCTCGGCCTGAGGGCTCTTGATGGTAATTGATCCGTTGGTTGGCATCAGCTCAACCCAGGTATTGCCGGGGGCAAGCTTGATTGGGTTTCCTGATTCATCAGCCAAGGTGATTGAACCGGTCTGGGTTTCCTTGGACCAGCTTCCTTTGATGCGTTTGCCGTCAACGAAGACCCAGGCTGTTCCTGAGTCAATCAAAACTGTTCTTGGAATGAAACCATAGCGACCATCTTTGATGCTGGTGTCTATCTTTACCTTCAGAACAACAACGTTCTTGGCTCTTACCTGCTCTTCGGTTGCTCCATCAAGATGGGCTGCACCATCTTGTTCACGAATCATGTTGCCTGCGCCATCGCCTTCCCAGTAGCTTACGGCTCCCGGGTACTTGATCGTGACGTGGGTTGTTGCAGCACCTGCATCAGTTGATGCAGGTTCATAACTTTCTGACTCGTTGTCGAAGCCGACAAAGTCAAAGACCTTGCCAGGGGCAGCTTTGTCCAGGTGCTGAGACTGCAACAGTGCCATGTCAACGATAACGTTGTGTGGGGCAGGCTTTGAAGAAGACCTAGAGAAGCTGTTTTGCTCTGCTGACTGCTCAGAAGTTTCACTGGCCATGTAAACACCAAGGTCATTTACTGCCTTCACAAACGGAGCTTGTCCTCCAGAGAAGCAAAAGATTCCACCGATCGGTGCAACGGTGTCAGCATCCATCGGACGAACCGATCTAACTGGTCCGACTTGGTCCACGGGTTGTGATTGCCAGACTCCAACGAGTCTTGTGACGCCACCTTCAACCTGCTGAACAAAAACAATGTCTGCTTTGTTCAGGTTGTATTGAGGCCTTGCTGCAAAGACGTTGTCGATCTTGCAAGAAACAGCAGGAGCTGAGAACGTCTCTGTTCCTGCAGAACCCTCTTCTAGTGCTATCCCGGTTAAGGGGGCAGAGACAAAGACCTTTGGCTCTGGCGTTGGCTCAACTGGAGCTGGGGCTGAATCAACTCTTGGCTCGGCACACCCCGCAAGAACTAGAACTGCAGCGGACAGGATGGCAACGGCACTTAGGCTTTTGGTTTTCACTTGTCTATTGTTGCCCTGATTAGCCAATCATCGGGTCAGCAATGCCGACATAAACGGTTTCCAGATACTCTTCGATTCCCTCGAAGCCGCCCTCGCGGCCAAGTCCTGAAGACTTGACCCCTCCAAATGGAGCGGCTGGGTTCGAGATAACACCTGCGTTGAGACCAAACATTCCAACCTCTAGGCGTTCAGCTAGGCGAAGGCCTCTATTTAGGTTCTCGGTGAAGGCGTAGGCAATCAGTCCATACTCTGTTGAGTTGGCCAAAGCCACCGCTTCATCCTCAGTCTTGAAGGTAATCACTGGGGCTACTGGACCAAAGATTTCTTCCTTGAGAATTTCGGCGTTCGCTGGAACATTCGCCAAGACAGTTGGCGGGTAGAAATAACCATCGCCTGATGGAACTTCTCCTCCGGTTAGAACCTTGGCTCCTTTGGAAACGGCATCGGCAACCAGGGCGTGAACTCCAGTGCGGGATTTCTCGTCAATAAGTGGTCCAACGTTGGCACCGTCTTCGGTTCCGCGAGACACCTTGAGAGCTGCCATCTTGGCAGCGAACTTCTTTGAAAACTCTTCCGCGATGCTCTCGTGAACAATAAACCTATTGGCTGCGGTGCAGGCCTCTCCCATGTTGCGAAGCTTGGCAAGCATCGCACCGTCTACGGCCTTATCCAGATCGGCATCCTCGAACACCAAGAATGGTGCATTTCCGCCAAGTTCCATCGAAATGCGTAGCACTCGATCGGCAGAGTCTGCAATCAGCCTTCTTCCAACACCGGTGGAACCGGTGAAGGACAGTTTTCTTAGTCGCTCATCCTTGATGATCGGTCCAGTGACATCGCCGGCACGGGTTGTCTGAACAACGTTCACAACTCCCTTAGGAACGCCAACCTCTTCCAACACCTTCACAAACAGCATTGAGGTGAGTGGCGTAAGAGCAGCTGGCTTTAGCACCATGGTGCAGCCAGCTGCGATGGCTGGTGCCATCTTTCTGGTTGCCATTGCCAATGGAAAGTTCCAGGGGGTAATAAATAGTGAAGGTCCAACCGGGCGCTTCAAAACCATGATTCGGTTCTTGCCATCGGGCGCTGTTCCATAGCGACCGGTAATTCTTGGAGCCTCTTCTGAGAACCAGCGCAGAAACTCTGCCCCGTAGGCAACTTCTCCACGGGCTTCAGATACTGGCTTACCCATCTCAAGGGACATCAATAGTGCGAAGTCGTCAGCCATGGCTGTTACCTTCTCGAAGGCAGCTCTAAGGATTTCTGCTCGCTCACGAGGAGCGGTCTTAGCCCAAGCGGCTTGAGCGTTATGGGCAGCATCGATAGCTGTCATGCCGTCTTCTGGGGCGGCATCGGCTATCGATACCAGGACCTTGCCGGTGGCCGGGTCAATCACATCTAAGGTCTTGCCGTCGGCAGCGTCTTTCCACTCACCGTTTATATAGATCCCCTTTGGGACCATATCCAGTACGCGCTTTTCATCGGCTGCTGAAAACATTTAGCACTTTCCTTATGTGTTTGATGGGGCTTCGTTGCCCTCGGCAATTCTAATTCACCTGTGGCCTAAGCCCCTGGCCCAAGCCCCGGCCCAAGCCATGGCTCTGGCCAAGGCCTCAAGGCCCAAGAAAAAAGGACCGGGGCCTATTGGCCCCGGTCCCCCTAATTCTTGTGTTTTGTTTCTAGCTTTGTTTCAAGCGTTGTTTCTAGCCTTAGACCTTGGCGACCGTGGTGTCCAGAAGGATTCCAGGACCGAAGGTTGTTGAAACTGCAGCCTTGAGCATGTACTTACCCTTTGAGCTAGATGGCTTTAGTCGGTGGATT
>NZ_JBASXC010000012.1:0-1529 GCF_049276775.1 Rhodoluna sp. | reverse complement strand
GATGCAGTTCGCGGCCTTTAGCCTTGGAGCCTTGACCCTCGCAATCCCTGCCGAGCTTAACTGGTTCACGTATTTGTATGCGGCGGTTGGCTTTGGTTTCTCGGCTGCCTATACGGTTTTGTTGTTTCGGCGCTAGGTTCTGACGGAGTGTTTAGCCAAGTAAGTATTTACTGGGCAAATAAATTACTGAAGCAGCTGACCGATACCGGTGAAATCAAACATCACTCCACTTAGCATGCACTGAACACCAATTGCAGAAGCTGCGGCACCGGCTGCAGCTGTATCAATTTCCGCCCCCTCGAGAGCAGTGGCTAATTCGTCGATGCGAGGGGCAAGACCTTCGCCGGCTAGCGGTTCAACCTTGCTGCGAAGGGTTTCGGCAATCGCTGTGGGGTTTAGTGAGTCGAGGCTCACCTCGGTTGCGCTGACAACAAGTGCTAATTCCTCGCAGGCCGCCGCATCACTTTCGTCACCGCCCAAGACCGAACATCCGGTCAGGAGAAAAACTGAAGCTAAAGACAGAGCAAGGATTTTCACGCTGCGTTTTGGTTCCTTTGCGGGATAAGGCCTGTTATCTCTAACGGATATTCCAGGTAGTCGGAGTAAGTCAAAAGTTGTGGCTGACTCCAAGCGTAATCTCTGGCTATCTCTGCAAGGCATGCCCAGAAGTACACGTTGAGCAAACTCACAGAAAGTGTGCTGATCGAATCATCCGGAAATGCTCTTCCCAACATTCTGCGAAGCAGGGTTGGAACATCAGACAGACCGTGCCTGTGAAAGGCGGCTCTGATCTTGAACTCAAATTCTCTTGCCCTTCTTGGATTCCATAGCATCGAACCTTGTCCGTGCTTCAGCAGCTGGTGAATCTGAATGGCTTGAGAATAGCGAGCGTTATCTAGCGAATCAAAGATTGGGATAAACCGTTCAATCTCGAAACCGCTGTTTCGAAGATCCAGCACATCCGGGTAGTGAAAAAACCTGTAGAACGGAACATGCGGCCTAACGGCCGCATAGGGCTCAAGGGTGAAGCTAGCTAGCAGCGGGTCTTGACCGAGCGTAGCCGAACCCCAGCGATCGATGGCCTCGTCGTTATCGCCTGGCTCGGTTGCGTATTCAGAGCTAGTCACGTTTATAAGTTAACCAAGAATTTGTCTTACCCGTGGCATAGATTGGAAAACATGCGCACGTGTATGGGGGTTATTGCCTGGGTGTTGATCATTGCCCTCGGGGCTCAGTTCTTCCAGTCAGCCCCCTGGCTGCTACTGGTCTTTGGTGGCCTGATAGCCATTGGCGTCTATATCTCAAAGGCGAGAAAACGGGCACTGATGGCCGACACCCTCAAGATTGTTGGCGATAAGCCACTTCCCAATATCCTGGACGCCGATCGTGCCCTAACCGCGGCAGGAGCCAGAGAGCTCCTTGGCGATGAGAGCTATAGCTTCGAAGTTGTCGGGGAAAGCTTTTATGCCCAAAACTTTTCAGCGCTTCAAAAAAACATCGGTTTGATTGATGGTCGCGATTGGGATGAT
>NZ_JBASXC010000011.1:0-2731 GCF_049276775.1 Rhodoluna sp. | reverse complement strand
AGGTAGGTCTGAAGACCGAGAGTTCTAAAACCAATTCGAGCAAGCTGATCCAAACCGGATTCGTCCTGACCCAAAGAGGCAAGCAGCTCCGCTGCTTCTTCCTTTTCTAGGTCAATCAGCTCTGATTCGACCTTGGCGTCCAAGAACACCGCCTCGGCCGGAGCGACTAAATCGGCCAAGGACTTTTTCTTGGTCGCATCGGTCAAGATTCCCTCGTCAACATTGAATACGTAAATGATGGGCTTGGCCGTTAGCAGGCCAAGCTCCTTGATTGGGTTTAGGTCGATCTTGCTTGAAGAAAGTGGTTGGCCGCCGTTGAGTATTGCGAGCGCTTCGTCGATTGCGGTCAGCGCTTCCGGTTCAGCTTTTTTGCCCTTGATCTCTTTTTCAATTCGCGGGCGAGCTTTTTCGAGGGTTTGCATATCAGCCAAAATCAGCTCGGTGTTGATGGTTTCGATATCCGATGAAGGCTCCACCTTGCCGTCCACGTGAATAACGTCCGAGTCACTAAAGCCCCGAACAACTTGGGCGATTGCATCGGCTTCACGAATGGTTGCAAGGAACTGGTTGCCTAGTCCTTCGCCGACCGAGGCGCCCTTTACGATTCCAGCGATGTCAACGAAGGAAACTGGCGCTGCCAGAATCTTTTCGCTTTCAAATATCTTGGCGAGCACCTCTAGCCTGGAATCGGGCAGGTTTACCACCCCAACGTTGGGTTCAATGGTGGCGAATGGGTAGTTCGCAGCCAGAACGTTGTTCTTGGTTAGAGCATTAAAGAGGGTCGACTTACCAACATTTGGTAGTCCCACGATTCCGATAGTTAGGGCCACGGGATACCACTCTACCCGTCGCTGGCTAGTGGCAGACTTGAGGGTATGTCCCTCGATTTTGTTGCCATTGACTTCGAAACAGCTAACGGCTCGCCGGCTAGCCCCTGCGCTGTTGGGCTTATTAGAGTTCGAGGCGGCAAGATAGTCGATGGCTATGAGTCGCTTTTCAAGCCGCCTGCACTTCATAACTGGTTTAGTGCAGGCAACATTGCAGTGCACGGAATAGCCCCTTCAATGATTGAGTCGGCCCCGGAATACTCGGAAGTTTTGGTAAAGATGTTGGAGTTTGTTGCCGAAGATGTGCTGATTGCCCACAACGCATCCTTTGACATGGGGGTTCTTCGGGCCTCTGCCCTGGCTATCGGCGGCTCCTTACCTCCCCTTAGCTACAGCTGCTCTCTGCAGATTGCCCGAAAGACCTACAACCTAGAGAGCTACCGATTGAATCAGGTGGCCTACGCTGTTGGCCACGAGGAGTTTGATCACCACAATGCCCTGGCCGATAGCGATGCCTGCTCAAGAATTGTGATTCACGCCGCGAATCGGCACGGGGCTGAAAACCTGCAGGAATTGCTGGCTGCGACCAAGCTAACTCTCAAGCAGGTCTAAATTGAGACGTATTGTCAGAAGCTAATGGCATAGTTCTAAGCATGGAACTTATTTACCTCTCTATTGGAGTCGTGGTTGGCGCAGTCATTGGATTACTTGTCGCGACCCTCAGATACAGATCGAAGGGCTCTGATAGCTCACTGGCTATACAGCTAGCCAGCGCCGAAGCTACCGTTTCGGGCCTCACCTCCGCTTTGCAGCGGGCCGAGGAGGACAGAAAGGAACGAGAAACCAGAGAGCGTGAAGAATCTAGGCTGATCGCAGAACTTGCTCCGGTCAAAGACCGACTCGAGCAAATGCAGATATCAGTGAAGGCTCTAGAAAAAGAACGCACCGAGCAATTCGGAACAATTCAAGAGCAGCTAAAAAATGCCGTCGCTTCCGACGACCAGCTAAGAAGAACCACACAGGCTCTTTCCCAAGCGCTGTCTTCAAATTCCATCCGAGGCGTCTGGGGTGAAACTCAACTTCGAAAGCTGGTTGAGCTAGCGGGGCTTATCAAGCACGCGGACTTCAACGAGCAGGCAACTTTCTCAACCGACGGTGGTGCGGGAAGGGCAGATTTGATCATCAACCTCCCAGGGGGTAAATCTCTCGCCATCGATTCGAAGGTTCCGTTCAACTCCTATCAGGAGGCCTCCGCAATTTCGGAACTTGCCGAAGGGGAAGAGGCTAAGCGGCGAGCGGATCTGGTATCCGCGCACGTCAAGGCTATGAAGGGCCACATCGATGCTCTTTCTAGCAAGGAATACTGGACCGGCCTCAACGCTTCTCCTGATTTTGTGATTGCCTTCGTTCCATCCGAGTCACTGTTATCCGCAGCATTGGATGCTGACCCGGCGCTTTTGGAATACGCCTTCAAGAAAAACGTGGCCCTGGCATCTCCGGTGAGCTTGTTCTCGGTTCTAAAAACCATCAACTACATATGGCGACAGAATGTGGATGAAAGTTCAGTTCGAAACATGATCAAGCTTGGGAAAGAACTCTACGAACGCATCGGCAAGATTGCCGAGCACGCTGAAAAGCTTGGCCGCTCTATCACCTCAACCGTGAAGGATTACAACACCTTCCTTTCATCCCTGGAATCCAGAGTGCTAGTGACCGCAAGAAAGCTAAACGATTTGGATGAGAATCAACTCGGCACAGAGGAAATTACCTCGCCCTCTCCCCTTGAATCAGCTCCGGAGCGAATCACAGCAAGTGAGCTACAATCCGGAGAACAGAAGGACTAAAGGCTTTAAAGCTCGCCAGATACCAGCCTTCTAGGGCCAAAGCGCAGGTTGGCTATACTC
>NZ_JBASXC010000010.1:0-9017 GCF_049276775.1 Rhodoluna sp. | reverse complement strand
ATCGCGGTGCATGGATTGTCAAAAGAAACCAGAATGCTTGAGCTCACTCCGCAAGAGATAGCTGAAGCTCACCCGGATATTTGGGATAACCTGCCGGACGAGTATCGCCCAACTTCAATGACGCCCTTGAATGCAAAATACAACCAACTGCTAGCGGAGAAGATACTTCCGATGGTTTTGGAAAAGTACGGCATCGAGCACGCTAGGGAAAGAACTGCAATCGCAGGAGCAAGCATGGGTGGCCTTGCCTCCATGTATTTGATGGCTAAGTATCCAGAAACTTTTGGCGCCGCACTTTGTTTTTCAACGCACTGGATTCTTGGACACAAATACATGGCTCAGGAGCTAACCGCTTTGATGCCAGATCCTGGCCACCACAAGATCTATACCGACGCTGGAACCCAAGACTGGGACATGTTCTACCAGCGCTTTCATAACGGAGCCGTTGCGGCGCTCCAAGCCAAAGGCTGGGTTAGAGATAAAGATTTGATGTTTGCAACATTTCCCGGCACCGGCCACACCGAGAGTGCTTGGGCTGCAAGATTGCATGCGCCAATCAACTGGTGGTTGAAGGGCTAGCGCCTAAGAAACTAAAAGAGCTTCTCAATCGGCGCCTGCTTCACACCGCTCATGAACCGGATGACGTCTTTATCGACCATCACATCGCTCATCTTGATTGCACGCGTTAGATACAAACCCTCTAGAGAGCGAACGCGGGATAGTGCAACATAAGTCTGACCCGGAGAAAAAGCGCCCCTGCCTAAATCAATGACCACTTCGTCGTAAGTTTGCCCTTGGGATTTATGGATGGTGACAGACCAGGCTGGTCTCAACGGAATCTGTTGATACTCGGCTAACGGAATCGTGACAAGAACTTCCTTGACTCTTCCGGTTTCTTCATCAAACTCTTCTTCGATTTCGTAGCGGACCTTTTCCCAGGTTGCGCGCCCAACATCCAATCTTTCGCCGTCCACTTCCACTACGACACCACCGGAGGAGGGCATGTCGACGACATGACCGATGGTTCCATTCACCCAGCGCTTGAGCGTTCCCTCACCGGTTCTCTTGCCATCGTCGTTTTTTATAAACATCACCTGAGCACCAACTTTTAGTTCAAGTGAGGGTTCAGCGGGCAAGGTCCTCCCGAACGCCTGTTCGTCGCTTGCGCTAAAGATTGCTTCGAAGGTTTTCGGCTTCGTTGTCAGCCGACTCATCCGCTCACGGTTAGTGCTATCTACCGAGGCGTTGATGGTTGCAAGTCGAATAACGTCATCGTGGGGCGGGAATCTGTTTCCTGCTTGATTCAAGCGATCAAGCATCGCCTGATCGACCTCTCCGATTCGAATAGCGTTCAGAATTGACTTAAACTCTTCGTCGGACTGGCGGAATATCTCTCCGAGTTCAAAGCGTTCCAAAGAGTCCTCGCGCCAAACGTGTGCATCAAAAAACCAAGGTGACTGGTAGTTCTCCGCCATGTAGCTACGCTCTTCGTTATTTCCTGGCACGGGGGAGAGCTGGTACGGATCGCCAAACATGACAAGCTGTGCTCCGCCAAATGGAATCTTTCTTCTTCCCCTAGCAATTCCCATCGACTTGGAGATTGCGTCCATCAAATCCGCGTTGACCATCGAGACCTCGTCGATGATCAACACATCGAGGGCCGCAAGGACCTCTCGGGTTCGACGGTTCAAATGTCTTGCGATATCCTGCTCGCCCAGAATTCCAAAGGGGAAGCCAAACAGCGAGTGGATGGTGACTCCGCCAACGTTTAGGGCTGCTACCCCAGTCGGAGCACAAACCGCGACGTTTTTCTTGGTGTTCTCGACCAGGTAGCTCAAAAGCGTTGACTTGCCGGTTCCGGCACGGCCGGTGACAAATATGTTGTTCTCGGACTGTTCGATGTAGTCAAAGAGATTCTGTTGCTCTAGAGAGAGCCTTACCGGTTCCAAGGGGGTTATTTCTTATTGATGCGATCAAGCATCTTGTTGTAGTCGGCCAGGTCTTGGTTGCCAGACCTGTCGGAGGCGCGATCTAGTCGCTTGGAGTCTCTGTTGTCTGATTTGAACCACTGCACAGAAACAATGATGGTCAATATGATCGTCGGTATCTCACCAATTCCCCAGGCAATTGCCCCTCCGTTTTGCTGATCCTCGAGTGGCGTTAGTCCCCAGGTTCGACCCATTGCCCCAAACCAGTCAGGCAGCAGTAGGCCACTGCCTCCCATCAGGGCCAGGCCGAAGAAGGCGTGGAAAGCCATGACACCGATCAGCATCACGAGGCGTATCGGGTAAGCAACCCGATTGGGACCCGGGTCAATGCCAATCAGCGACTGAACAAAGAGGTAGCCGGTAATCAGAAAGTGGAAGATCATCCACATGTGACCGATGTGTCCTCTGGTCGCCCACTCAAACAGCGGTGTGAAGTAAAAAACCAACAGCGAGGCGGCAAAGTTCACAGCAGCAACCAGCGGGTGCGAAATAAACTCCCCGTACTTGGTGTGAACAGCCCAAAGCACCCATTCCCTGACTCCCCTTGAAGAATCAGCCCGCTTTTGAACGGCACGCATCAAAAGAGTCACCGGAGCCCCTGGAACCAGTAGCACCGGGATTGCCATGGTGAGCGTCATGTGAGCGATCATGTGGATGCTAAATAGATACTCCTGATAAACATTCAAAGAACCGCTGGTTGTGAAAATCAGCAGCAGCATTCCGGCAACCCAGGAGATGGTTCTGGCTATGTGCCAGCTATCGCCTCGGGCCTTTAGCTTTCTAACTCCAAGCAAATAAGCACCTATTGCCCATAGGGCAATAACAGCCCAAAGAATATCTAGCTTCCACTCGGTAAAGAAGGTCTCGAAGGTGAACTCCGGAGGAAGTGGTTCACCGGTCAATAACTGCGCTGGAGTTGGCACCACAAACTCACCCTGTTCAACCGGGGGTGCTGTTCTGGCGAGCGCGGTCCCCATACCAAGCGCCAACCCCATGATGGAAATCTCCAGCAGCGCAAGCTTGAAAAAGCTTCCCCTATCCGAGAGCTTCGACAATATCCGCAGTCTATAGATGGCTCCGAAGGAGCCCAAAACAACAAGCAGAGTAATTTTGATTAGAAGCATCTGACCGTAGGGACTAAAGATGCCTTCAGCACTTGGTATCCGAACATAAGAAGAACCAAGCCCCGATACTCCAACGATCACGAAGCTTGCCAGGGCTAGAGAAGAGTACCTAGAAACCATGGCCTTGGCTTCGCCCAAAACATCTTTTCTTAGGGCAAATAGGGCAATCAGACCACCAACCCAGGTCACTACACCAACTAGATGCATGCCCAAAGAGTTCACTGCAAGCGAGTGGTTCTCGGTTCCAGCTGCGTGGCCTATCAGGGCAAGGGGAACAAGCGCTAGAAGCCCGATGGCTGTAGTTACCGCTGTTCCAAAAAGGCCCGAGACAGACAGTGCCAAGATACTGATCAAAAAAGCCGCCGCTAGGTTCACGGCCAGTGAAATACCGAGCTCTATCTCGGTGGCGTAAACAAGTAAGCCCTGACTGAAGCTCTCATCCAGCGAGAAGGTTGCTCCAGACACCGAGACAAAGCTCAAGACAAAGTGCACTGAGCCAGCTACCGCCCAGGCGGCAGCCCCAGCCGACGAGAGGTTCAAAAGCTTGCGTAAGACAGCTGATTTTTCGTTGGCCGCGAAGGCTGCAAACACCAGCGAACCGATGGCTATTGCCATCCCTAGATTCATCAGGGCTTTCGCTATCGGTGTTCCGTAGCGCACGATAACGCCTGGGTCTGAGAACTGCATTGCTGCGGCTCCGCCGCCTATTGCTAGGCCAATAAGTACAGCTAATAGGGTTGCAGCACCGGCAATCAAGGATGCCGAATATGCGCGGGATTCAAACTCCGAAGGCGCAGAACTAGGCCTTTGTTGCTTCTGGGATGTTTGTTGGCTCACCTAATAAGCCTAGGCACAAACCTTCCGGTTTTTTTCGAATAGTCGGCGTAGCCGGCATAGGCCTTAGTTAGCAAGGCCTCCTCAAAGCTGGCCTTGTAGTTCAGAAGGAAGACAAGTGCAACAAAGAAAAGGGCGTGTGGGAAAAAGCCACCCACGATGGTAAGTCCCAGCGCTGCAAGTAAAAGGCCTGAGTAAATGGGGTGCTTCACGAACCTGTAAAGACCGTCGGTCACCAGCACCGCGTCTTTACCGGGAATGGGATGAGCGGTGAGGCTCTTGCCAAGCGCTAGTGCAGATAACCCAAGGATCACGAAGCCAGCTAGTAGCAACACAATGGACAAAGTGGCGAAGAAGAAAGTGAAGGCGCCGGTGCTTATGCCACTGGATGGAACAAAGATCAGCAAACCAATCAGAATGAACTGGCCCAAAACAAGCAGGTTTCCTTTGAGGCGGTTGGTCATGGGCTAATCCTAACTATTGAATTGGGCATGTAAATAAAAAGACGCTGGCCTTAGAGGCCAGCGTCTTTTATTTGTAAGTCTTTTTAATTACTTAACTGAAGCCTTTAGCTTCGAGCCTGCAGATACCTTTACGGTGTTTGAGGCTGCAATCTGGATTGTTGCTCCGGTCTGTGGGTTGCGTCCTGCGCGTGCTGCGCGGAAGCCCTTTTCAACCGATAGCCAACCTGGGATGGTGACCTTGGTGCCGCCTCTTACCTGGGTTGCGATGGTGTCAAACATTGCGTCAACGATGCGGTTGACAGCTGCCTGTGACTCGCCAGTTGATTCTGCGATTGCAGCTACTAGTTCGCTCTTGTTCATGTGGTCCTCCTGGACGATTCTTTTATGACGTTTAGGGTCGCCTCGATTTATCGGGGGCCTAAATCAAAAGAACCCTGAATCCCGAAGCGGGGTGGTGCTATGGCTAAAAGCTACCAGCTTGACTTGGTAATGCCCGGAAGCTCGCCCCGGTGAGCCATGTCGCGGAATCTAACGCGGGAAACGCCAAATTTGGCCAAAATACCCCTTGGGCGACCATCGATCGCGTCGCGGTTACGCAATCTGACAGGGGAGGCGTTGCGTGGAAGCTTCTGGAGCCCCAAACGGGCCTCTTCGCGCTGGGCATCGGTCGAATTAGGGTCAACTAGGGCCTTTTTAAGCGCCAGACGCTTCTCGGCGTAGCGCTCGACTACTATCTTGCGCTGCTCGTTACGAGCAATCTTGCTTTTCTTGGCCATTTTCTAGCGCTCCTCGCGGAATTCGACGTGCTTGCGCACTACTGGGTCATATTTCATCAAAGAGATACGATCTGGGTCATTACGGCGGTTTTTCTTGGTGACATAGGTGTAACCGGTGCCTGCGGTGGAGCGCATCTTGATAATTGGACGGATGTCCTTCTCTTTAGCCATCTATTTGCTCCTTAGATCTTCTCGCCGCGAGCTAGGATTTCGGCAACCACGGACTCGATGCCACGGGCATCGATTACCTTGATTCCGCGGGCAGATAGCTGCAGGGTCACGTTGCGCTTCAGGGAAGGAACGAAGTAAGTCTTCTTCTGAATGTTCGGGTTAAAGCGACGCTTGGTCTTGTTCTGGGCGTGCGAGACGGCATGGCCAAACATAGGCTTCTTCTCAGTCACCTGGCAGTACGCTGCCATCTTTCCTCCTCTAGGCACAACAAGCTAAAACCACAAAATAGTTTGCTTGGAAGCCGTTATAAGATTTGCGGACCAATCCGCAACAAGCCCCAAGTCTAGGCTAGTTTTCGCTCACTTTGCAACTTTTTTCTGGCAGGGACCGCAGGTCCCAAAGATGTCTATGGTGTGTGTCGGGGAGGCAAATCCGTGGCTTTTGGCCACCTGATCCGCCCAGGATTCCACCTTTTCGGCCTCAATTTCCACGGTTTGGCCACACCCCCTACAAATCAGGTGGTGGTGGTGCCCAGCCCCACAATCCCTAAACAACACCTCTCCGTCGGCCGACTGCAAAGAGTCGGCCTCCCCGGAGGAAACCAGTTCATTCAAAGCCCTATAAACGGTAGCCAAACCAACGCTGGAACCGTGGTTTTTTAGCACCAGGTGAAGCTGCTGAGCCGAAACAAAGCCAACCGCCTCAGACAGTGCGTGGCGCACAGCAGATTTCTGTTTGGTGTTGCGCTTTACGGTCTCGCCCATAGCTACAAACTTTACCTAACCAGCTTGCTTGGTTTTGGTCTTGGTTCTAGTTTTTGATTTTTCGATAACTCTTGCCACTAGATAAATAGCAAACGACAAAGTAGTCACGTACGGGCTAATTGGTAATCCTCCGCCAAGAGCAAGAAGTATTCCACCAACCACCGAGACCACAGCAAAGATCATGCTCAGTAGTGGAACCCAAAGCGGTGAAGAGGTAAGCCTTAGGGCAGCTGCAGCCGGTGTCACCAAAAGCGTCATCACAAGTAGTGCTCCAACAACTTGCACCGATGCCGCAACTGCCAAAGCAAGCAGCAACATAAACAAAAGACCTAATGCCTTAGTTGGAACTCCCCTTGCCTCTGCAACCTCAGCATCTAGGCTTGCGAAGCTAAGCGGTCGCCAAATAAGAGCTAGGCATGCAACAACAACGAGAGAAGTTGCGATCAGCCAAAAAACTTGCGGGTCATCAACTGCAATGATTTGTCCGGTGAGAAGTCCAAACTTATTTGCGGCTCTGCCCTCGTAGAGGGCAAGAGCCAATATTCCAATACCCAAACCAAAGGGCATAAGCACCGCAATTATTGAGTTTCGGTCCTTAGCCCTCGACCCCAAGATGGCGATGATGATCGCAGCAACAATTGATCCAAAGGTTGCCCCGAGGGCAACGTTTAGTCCAACAAGTAGTGCGATGGCAGCACCTGCGAAAGAAAGCTCACTGATTCCGTGCACCGCGAAAGACATATCCCGCGTCATAACAAAGACGCCAATGAGTCCACCCATGATGCCAAGCAGTAATCCTGCAATGAGTGAGTTCTGCACCAGTGGAATCAGCTGGTCGTAATCCGAGAAGTCAAAGAGCCGATCCATTATGTCCACCTCTCGTTGTCGTGGTGGTCGTGATCGGAAGAACCAAGAACCGCAATGCGCCCCTGGTTTCTAACTACGTCAACGCTTCGGCCGTAGAGCTTGGACAAGACATCGGATCGTAAAACTTCATCGGGAGTTCCGATTCGGAACTTACCGTTAGCTAAATAGAGAACCCGGTCGATGTAATCGAGCACCGGGTTCACATCGTGGGTGACAAACAAAACGGCAGCACCGTTTTGTTTGCGCTGAGAATCTAGAAGCTCTGCAACCAGCGACTGCTGCTTTAGGTCTAAGGCGCTTAGCGGTTCATCAGCCAGTATCAGCTGAGGGTTATCGATAACGGCCTGAGCAACCCTGATGCGCTGCAACTGCCCGCCCGAGAGCTGGCCGATTGGCACGTTCGCAATTTCTTCTGCTCCAACTGCTTCGAGCATCTCGGAGACTTTTTTGTTTGTTTTGGAAGACGGAAAAGGAAGCCCGAAGCGGTGGCCGTCTAATCCCATGCGAAGTAGATCGCGGGCGCGAAGTGGCAATCCGTTATCTGCTTGCCGGTGCTGAGGAATATAGCCAATGGCACGGGAGCCATTGGCTACCTTATTTCCAAGCAGTTCGATTTCCCCGCTGGAAAGTTGAAGCTGACCGAGGATTGCCTTTAGTAGAACTGTTTTACCGGAGCCGTTGGCTCCGATAACCGCAATGAATTCTCCGGGCGCAACCGAGAGGTTTAGATTTTTCCAGATGCTCTTGTCGCCAAAAGACAGGCTTGCCTTTTTGACCTTGAGAATAGATTTACCGGGCAATAGTTATCTAAGGGCTGCCTCAAGAAGTGTAATGTTTGCATCCATCCACTCAAAGTACCTGGTGTTTGGGGGAAGTAGCTCGCTCAACTCAACTATTGGTGTTTGATTTTCCTGGGCTATTTTCTGAAGCCCGTCTACCTGCACGCTGCCGGTTTGTGGGTTCACAACAAACAACGAAACTGCTCCTGACTTGAGAAGGTTCTGCATTTCAAGCAGGTCCTTTGGGGAAACATCGCGCTCTTCCTCGATGGCTTCAGAAAAACCACTCGGGGTGATGTTTTCAAGACCCAGCTCGATGAGCAGGTAGTCGGCAACCGGCTCCGAGGAAATTACCTTGGCTCCCGAGGCAGTTGCTGAAAACTGGGCTACCCGATCTTCGAGAATCTCTATCTGGTCTAGGAACTCCACAAGGTTGTCCGAGTAGTCGGCCGAGTATTCAGGGTCTAGCGAAGCAAGCTGTGCGGCCAGACGGTTCGCAAAATCTTCAACTACGTGGAAGTCATACCAGACGTGCTCGTTGCCCTCGGAATGGTCGTGGTCGTGGTCGTGGTCGTGGTCGTGGCCGTCGTCTTCCTTGGCATCGGCATCCTCCTCGGCTAGTTCGTCGGGCAGGTAGGCAAAAATGATGTTGTCTTGGCCTGCGGCAGCTGCCAAGGCATCCATGAAGGAGTCATACCCTCCGCCGTTGGCTATAACCAGATCGGCATCGTTTACGGCAAGTTGGTCACGGGCTGATGCCTCGTAGGAGTGAGGGTCTTGAGAGAAGCTCTCGATGATTGAAACAACCTCGACCCGGTCACCGCCGACAGATTTGGCGACATCCCCCCAGACGTTGGTTGATGCCACAACTGTGAGGCCGGTGAAGGGCGCTTCAGTCGGTTCGGCGACTTCCGGTGAGGGTGCAGTTGCTGCACAACCCGAAAGCAATAGGGCTGTGACGGCTGTTAGGGCTAGGGCTTTTATCTTCATAAGCCCCACTATAGACCTTACTGATAATGATTGTCAATAAGATTAAGGGAACTAGTCCAGAAGAAGCGCTGGCTCCTCGATCACCGAGGCGACGTCCTGAACAAACCTGGAGGCTACGTCACCGTCGACCACCCGGTGGTCGAAGGTGGCACCGATTGTTGTGACCTGGCGAATAACGATCTCGTTGTTCACAACCCACGGCTTTGGCCTGATTGAACCAAGGGCAACGATGGCAACCTGGCCGGGGTTCAGAATCGGTG
>NZ_JBASXC010000009.1:0-40355 GCF_049276775.1 Rhodoluna sp. | reverse complement strand
AAATATATTCCTGCGCCAAAATATGACGCCGATGCACCTCTTCAGGCTCACGTCACCAACTTGGACGCATCCCCATTTCTTGGAAGACTTGCCTTGCTGCGAGTTTTCAACGGAACCATCAAAAAGGGTCAGATGGTCGCATGGGTTAGACAAACCGGCGAAACACAAAACGTGAAAATCACGGAGCTACTAATAACCAAGGCCCTTGATCGTTTTCCAACCGATGAGGCCGGTCCGGGCGACATTGTTGCGGTTGCCGGGATTGAGGAAATCACCATCGGTGAAACCTTGGCCGACCCGAATGACGTCAGACCACTGCCACTAATTTCAGTTGACGACCCGGCAATCTCGATGACGATCGGCATCAACACATCCCCAATGGCCGGTCGCGTCAAGGGCGCCAAAGTAACCGCTCGTTTGGTAAAGGACAGACTTGACCGCGAGCTCATAGGAAACGTGTCAATCAAGGTTTTGCCAACAGAGCGCCCCGACGCCTGGGAGGTTCAAGGCCGCGGAGAGCTAGCCCTGGCAATTTTGGTTGAGCAAATGAGACGCGAGGGTTACGAGCTAACTGTTGGTAAGCCTCAGGTTGTTACCCGAAAGGTCGATGGCAAGCTCCACGAGCCCGTTGAGGATCTAACTATCGATGTTCCTGAGGAATTTTTGGGTTCAATCACTCAGCTTCTTGCTTCTCGCAAGGGCCGCATGAAGAACATGATCAACCATGGAACCGGTTGGGTTCGGATGGAGTTCATGGTTCCATCTCGTGGTCTGATTGGTTTCCGAACGGAGTTTTTGACTACCACCCGTGGCACCGGTATTGCTAACGCAATTTCGGCTGGCTACGAGCCTTGGTTTGGTGAGATTGTAACCCGAACCAATGGATCTCTCATTGCCGACCGAGCTGGAGCTGTCACTCCGTTCGCCTTAATAGGTCTTCAGGAGCGAGGAACTTTCTTCGTTGAGCCAACCGATGAGGTTTATGCCGGTCAGGTAGTCGGAGAAAACTCTCGCGCCGATGACATGGATGTAAACATCACCAAGGAAAAAAAGCTCACCAACATGAGAGCGTCCTCCAGCGAAGATTTCGAGAAGCTTACCCCGCCTCGCAAGCTCTCTTTGGAAGAGTGTCTTGAATTTGCTCGCGAGGACGAGTGCGTTGAGGTGACTCCCGAAGGCACCCGTATTCGCAAGGTTGAGCTAGACCCAAACCTAAGGGCTAGGGCCGCATCCGCTAGAAAACGAGCTAGCGACAGCTAAAACGCTTAGAGTTGTGACTATGGCTAAAGCTACTTTTAACCCAAAAAGGGTGCTTTTGGTGCACGCGCATCCGGACGACGAGTCGCTTTTCACAGGCCACGTAATTGCCGATCGAGCAGAAGCCGGTTCTGAGGTGATGGTTTTCACTCTTACCCGCGGTGAGCGCGGACGCGTAAAGCTTGAAGATCTAAAACCCCTCGAGGGAAACCTAGCTTCAATGGGCGAGTTCCGATCTAACGAACTGCGTAATGCATTGGCTCAATTTGGAAACGTCAAGCACAAATTTGCTGGCACCCGCGCTTACCTTGACTCAGGTATGAGATTGAACGCTTTTGGAAAACCGATCAAGGCTCGCAAAACTGATGAGATGTCGCTGTCCTCGGTTTCAACGGCTGTTATATCCGACGATATTTACCAGGTTCTCAGGGAATTCAAGCCTGATACGGTTATCACCTACAACCGCAAGGGTGGATTCGGACATCCGGATCACAAAAAAGCTCACGAGGCAACCGCGATGGCGCTTCGACGATTCACCAGGGACGCCAAGTTTAAGACTCCGCAGTTTTGGGTGATATCGGAACCAGGTGAAAGATTTGACGTTGAGATTGGTGGTGGGAAGACCGCTCCAAAGAAAAAATCGGCGCTCGAGCAACACGCCAGCCAAGTTTCTATCGGGCGTGAAACCTACTCCCTGGTTCCCGGTCGAGAGTTTCGTTTTGACACCCCCGAGCGTCTTCGCAAGGCTTCTACGAGGCCATGGCTCTGGCTGAAGCCGGTATTTCTAGCGCTATGGGCCCTACCCCTTGGCATCTTGCTGGGCTTTGCAGGAACGCTTCTGCACTCTGTCACGGCTTCGGATGAGGCCAGAACCCCGATCGGTTTGATTGTCGCCTTGGTGATGACCTTCTCGCTCGCGGTTGCCCTCCGTTTGCTGCGAAATTCCAGGGGAGCGCTTTATCTCATGAGCTTTACCCTCGCTGGAACAGTGTTCTGGCTTTCTCGCCCGAGCGCAGCTGGGGATGCGCTGATAATCGCTAACGATGCGGGAAATATTTGGGTTTATGGTTCGTTGATTATCTGCGCGGTCGTAATTTTGTTTCCAAAGTTAAGACCCGGCACCTGGGCGAAAAACGCTTCCGGACATCGCTAGTAAAATAGAGCCAGGAAGGATTTCCAAATGACCTACATCATCGCTTTGCCCTGTGTGGACCTGAAAGATAAGGCCTGCATCGAGGAGTGCCCGGTAGATTGCATCTACGAGGGTGATCGCATGCTCTACATCCACCCGGATGAGTGCGTTGACTGCGGTGCGTGTGAGCCGGTTTGCCCCGTTGAAGCCATCTACTACGAGGACGATGTTCCCGAGCAGTGGGCAGATTACTACAAGGCAAATGTTGAATTTTTCGAGACCGTTGGCTCTCCAGGCGGTGCCGCTAAGGTCGGACCAATCCCCGGGGATCACCCAATAATTGCAGCCTTACCGCCTCAACCTCAACAGGCCTAAGTGTTTACCGATCTGCCTGAGTACCCCTGGCAATCCCTAAAGCCTTTTAGCGAAAAAGCTGCCCTACACAAAGACGGCGCAATTGATCTTTCAGTGGGTTCGCCCATCGACGCAACACCCAAGGTTGTGCAAGACGCCCTAAGGAATTTCTCTAATGCTCCGGGCTACCCATCCACTGCAGGAACTCTAGAATTTCGCGAGTCTGTGGCCAAGTGGTTAAGCACGCGTCGAGGAGTGTCGGGAATTGACCCGGATCAGGTAATGCCCACCATCGGTTCAAAAGAACTCATTAGTTGGCTGCCGGTGCTTTTGGGATTAAGAAAGGGTGATGTAGTTGTTCAGCCCAGAGTTTCTTATACCGCTTATGCGGTTGGCGCTGCCTTTGCCGGCGCAACATTGATTTCGGAGGACGATCCAGAAAAATGGCCATCCAACACCAAGCTGGTTTGGATTAATTCACCCGGAAACCCGGACGGCAAGGTTTTACCCGCCGAAAAATTTGCCAAGGCGGTTTCCAAAGCACGGGAACTGGGTGCCCTACTGGCCTCGGATGAATGCTACGCCGAGCTCGGTTGGACAAAGCCCTGGGATACGCAAGTCATCCCAAGCGTTCTAGATAAAAGAGTCAGCGGCGGTAGCTACGAGGGAATTCTTTGTCTGTATTCGCTTTCCAAGCAGTCGAACATGGCTGGTTACCGCGCTGCCTTTGCGGTTGGTTCGAAGCAGCTAATAAAGGATTTGGTGAATCTTCGAATGCATGCCGGCATGATCATGCCGCTACCAACCCAGCAGGCAGTGATTGCTGCGCTTGGAGACACAGAGCACGTTCAAGCCGAAAAGGGAATTTACAGAAAGCGTCGTGATGTTCTATTGAAGGCTGTTCGAAGCTACGGCTTCGAGCTATCAGATAGCGAAGCTGGTCTTTACCTGTGGGCCACCTTGAACGAGGACTGTTGGGTCACAGTTGAGAAGATGGCCCAGTTGGGCATTGTCGTCGTTCCCGGCAGCTTCTATGGGGAATTTGCGACAAAGCATGTGCGCTTTTCGCTCACCGCCACGGATCAAGACATTGCCCGGGCCGCTGACAGACTCGAAAATGCTTTAGGCTAAAAAGGTAAATTTTTTGTTATTGCTAGGAGCGCTTTGACTGACAACGAAAAAGTAGTTATCAGCTACAAAGACAACACCGCTGAATTTCCAGTGGTTTCCGCAAGCGTCGGATCCGACGCCATGGATATAGGCAAACTTCAGGCAACCCTAGGACGTCACACTTTTGACCAGGGTTTTGTAAACACCGCCTCGACCAAATCTTTCATCACCTTTATTGATGGTGATGCCGGCATCTTGCGCTACCGCGGATACCCAATTGAGCAGTTAGCCGCAAAAAAATCTTTTCTTGACGTAAGTCACCTACTCATTTATGGAGAGCTGCCAAACAAGACTCAGCTCGATGCCTTCGATCAGAGCATTCGTCGCCACACGTTGATTCATGAAGATTTGAAGCGATTCTTTGACGCCTTTCCACAAAATGCGCATCCGATGTCGGTTCTTGCTTCAGGAGTATCTGCGCTTTCTACTTTTTATCAGGACTCACTGGATCCGCACGATCCTGAGCAGGTTGAATTGTCAACCAGGAGACTGCTCGCGAAACTTCCAGTGCTGGCAGCCTACGCACACAAGAAGAGCCTGGGACAAGCACTGCTGTACCCGGACAATTCTCTGTCAATGGTAGAAAACTTTCTGCGCCTAAACTTTGGAACTCAGGCCGAGGCCTATATCCAGAACCCAATCGTGACCAAGGCGCTTGACACACTTTTGATTTTGCACGCCGACCATGAGCAGAACTGCTCGACCTCAACTGTTCGCTTGGTTGGCTCAGCTCAGGCAAACCTATTTGCTTCGGTTTCTGCTGGAATCAACGCCCTGTTTGGGCCACTGCACGGTGGTGCCAACGAGGCAGTACTTGACATGCTCACCGATATTCGTAGTTCGGGTGAATCGGTGCAGCGCTTTGTTGAAAGAGTAAAGAACAAAGAAGAGGGCATCCGCTTGATGGGCTTTGGCCACAGGATCTATAAGAACTTTGACCCGCGGGCCACAATCGTCAAGGCCACCGCTGACAAGGTACTTGCCGACCTTGGAATCTCTGATCCGTTGCTGGACATAGCTAAAGAGCTCGAGGAATCAGCTCTGGCTGATCCGTATTTTGCCGAGCGCAAGCTCTACCCGAACGTTGATTTTTATACCGGCGTGATCTACAAGGCAATGGGTTTCCCGACGAGGATGTTTACGCCACTATTCGCTCTCGGAAGACTTCCCGGTTGGATCTCGCACTGGCGCGAGATGATGCAGGATCCGAATAACCGCATTGGAAGACCTCAGCAGGTGTACCTCGGCGAAGCCGAAAGAAGTATCTAGCTGGGCTTTAACCAGTAAACGGAAGTATCCCCAAAGTTTTTCGTTTCCAATAATTCGTAGCCAGCTGTTGAAATTGGATTGGCTCGAGCTGATCGCTCCACTAGAACTAGAGCTTTATTTGAAAGCGATCCATGCAGGCTTTCGAGGTTCTTTTCCACTTCCTCGTTTGCTATTTCATAAGGGGGATCAATAAATACCAAGTCAAAAACTTGCGAGTTATTCTCAAGAAACTTCTGAACCGGTTGAATCTGGACCTTCGCGCTAACCTCGTGGTCTTCGTTCAAAAGAGCGTCTTGAATCAATCGAGAGTTTTGGATGCATACTCCTGCAGCTTGTTTATTACTTTCAACTAATAGCGCTGATGTCGCACCGCGACTCAGGGCTTCGAGCCCCAGCGCACCGGTTCCAGCGTAAAGGTCTAATACGGAAGCTTTCTGTAGTGCATCTTTGGACTCTAGCGAGCTAAAAATACTCTCGCGAATCCGGTCAGATGTTGGCCGCGTACTTTTAGCCGGAGAGGTCAGCTTTCTTGAGCCAACTAGCCCACCAATAATTCTCGTCATGTCTGGCAAAGCCTAACCGCTTTTAGCTGCTCGCTCGTGGAAGATTGAAGCATGCTGCTACCAACCACTTCTTTGGACCGAGTCTTGGGTGATAAAACAGCCAAGAGTTTCGCAAAGAATCTTGGACTCAAGACTGTGGCGGATCTTCTGCAGCACTATCCGAGGCGCTACTCAAATAGAGGTGAACTCACTCCGATTGCTAATCTGCCGATAGGCGAGTCTCTATCGATCGTTGCCGAGGTTGTGGACGCCAGAGAGCGGCGTACCAAAGGTCGGGTAAGCCATATCCTCGAGGTTCGAATCACCGACGGTAGTGGATTTTTGTCACTTACTTTTTTCAATCAGGCCTGGAGGCAAAGGGATCTAAAACCTGGAGTGAGGGGCCTGTTTGCTGGAAAAATCGGCGAGTATCAGGGCAAGCTTCAACTTGCGCACCCGGACTATGAACTGTTTGCCGATGAACCCTCACAGTTTGATGCCAGGGCTTGGGCTGATCAGCCCATTCCCATTTACCCGGCTTCTGCGACTGTAACGACCTGGATGATTCAAAAAGCCATTGGGATTTTGTTAGACACGCTCGAGCCAATTGCCGACGAAGTTCCCGAAAAGCTTTTGAAAAAACACAAGCTGCTATCAATCAATAAGGCTCTTGAGCAAATTCACAGACCCAAAACCAAATCCGAGGCAAACTCGGCCAAGAAAACTCTGGTCTATCGGGAGGCTTTTTTACTGCAGTCCAATTTGATTCAGCGCAGAGTAAATAATGAGCTGTCTCCTGCTACCTCTCGCGTAAGCAAAGGCGATGGATACCTTTCTCGCTTTGATTCATCCCTACCTTTTACTTTGACAGCCGGTCAGGTTGAAGTCGGCAAGGAGCTCACTTTAGATCTTGCGAAAACGTATCCAATGAACCGATTGCTGCAGGGTGAGGTCGGATCTGGAAAAACACTCGTCGCGCTTCGCGCCATGCTTGCCGTTGCAGACAGCGACGGGCAGTCGGCACTTTTGGCACCAACCGAAGTATTGGCGTCCCAGCACTTTCGCTCAATCGAGAAAAGCCTGGGCGAAGATCTTGCTAAGGAGGTTGGCCTCACCCTTTTGACCGGGCAGCTTCCAACCGATGCCCGAAAGAAAGCAATGCTGCAGGCGGTTTCTGGCAAAGCAAGAATCGTGATTGGAACCCACGCCCTGTTTTCCGAGAAGGTCGAGTTCTATGATCTGGGGCTCGTTGTAATCGACGAGCAACATCGATTTGGAGTTGAACAAAGGGAAAAGCTTCGCCTAAAGGGCAAGCTTTCCCCGCACGTCCTGACCATGACAGCAACCCCAATTCCTAGAACTTTGGCGGTGACAGTATTTGGGGATATGTCGGTTTCCTCGCTCACCGAGCTTCCAGCGGGTCGTAAGGAAATCGATTCTCACGTTGTTAGGGCCGGGGACAAGGCTCTGGTTGCAAGAGTGTGGGAGAGAGTTGCCGAGGAGATTTCCAAGGGCCATCAGGGGTTTGTGGTTTGCCCAAAGATTGACGAGAGCGAGAAAGAACAATCTGGCGCTTCGGTGGAAAAGACAGTTTTGCAGCTCAGAGAAAATCCCGCTTTGGCAGGTCTAAAGATTCAGGAGCTGCACGGCCGGATGGATGCTGATCAAAAGGCAGAAATCATGCAGGCTTTCAGCTCGAGACAAATTGACTTACTTGTTTCCACAACCGTCATTGAAGTTGGGGTGGATGTTCCGAACGCGACCGTGATGGTAATCCTAGATGCCGATAACTTTGGAATTTCCCAGCTTCATCAGCTTCGGGGAAGAGTTGGCCGAGGGTCGGCCAAGGGCTTGTGCCTCTTATTGACAGCAGCCGAGAATGACTCGATAGCACTCGAAAGAATTGGTGCGGTAGCTGAGGAAAGCGATGGGTTCAAGCTGAGTGAAATTGATCTAGAGCTTCGCCGCGAGGGGGATGTGCTGGGGGCAACCCAGTCCGGAGGGCGATCTAGTCTGCGCTTACTGAGGGTTATCCAGGATGCCGAACTGATTCAAAAGGTCCGTCTCGAGGTCGAGGAGTTGTTCGAAACCGACCCTAATCTCGATAATTCACCGATTCTTAGAGCGTTGCTCGAGCAGGTAAACAGCGCGGAGAATCTGGCCAAGGGCTAGCCCCCGCAATTGTTGCTAACCTTGGACCATGGCAAAACTCGCCGTCTACCCGGGTTCATTTGACCCCATCACTCTTGGCCACGTCGATATCATCGCGCGGGCTGCTTCGCTGTTTGACGAGCTTGAAGTACTGGTGGTGCACAACCCCGATAAAGCGCCCCGCTTTACAAGTGCCGAGCGTGTGCAACTAATCAAAGACTCACTTTCAGAAGCCGGGGTAAAGGAACAAAACATAAAGGTGACCGAACTATCTTCTGGGTTGCTGGTTGATTACCTGAGGGAAGTAGGAGCAAAAGTTTTACTTAAGGGATTTCGAAGCAACGTGGATTTGGATTACGAGCTTCCGATGGCCAAGGTCAACCGGGACTTGAGTGGAATCGAGACGGTGTTTATTGCGGCTGACCCGCAATACGGCTTGGTTGCAAGCTCGCTCGTTAGACAGGTAGCAGAACTTGGTGGGCCGGTTGAGAACTATGTCTCGAAGGCCGTGGCAAATGCCCTTGGGAGCAAAAAGTGACAAATTTTGTAGTGGCAGTTAATGACCTCACCAGAAGGCCCGGTCAGATGAACGAGCTTGAGCTCGATATCGCGCTGGTCGATTCAATGGGTCAGGGACTGGCTACGGTTCCAGCCGGTGAGGTAATCGAACTAAACCTTCGGTTGGAGTCGGTGCATGAGGGGATTTTGGCAAGCGGAGAGGTGGACACCACGGCCATCGCAGAGTGCTCGAGGTGCCTTGAGCCCCTGAAACTGGCGGTCGAGGTGGATTTCCAAGAGCTTTTCGCCTATTCTTTAGAGCAGGAAGATGATTTCCTGGTTCAGGAAGAGAAAATCGACCTTGAGCAGGCCATCACCGATGCGGTAGTTTTAAGCCTTCCGTTCAAACCCGTTTGCAGCCAAGACTGTTTAGGTCTTTGCCCTGAATGCGGTGTGAAAATGGCAGAAGACCCGAACCACGTTCATCAGGCGCAGATTGATTCTCGCTGGAGTGAATTAGAAAGCTTTAGGAAAGAGTAAGAAATGCCAGTACCAAAAAGACGCATGTCGCGTTCCAACACTCGTGCACGCCGCTCGCAGTGGAAGGCCGCTCCAATCACCCTGGTAAAGAGCATTGAAAACGGTAAGACCGTTTACTCTCTTCCACACCGCGCGAAGCTAGTCGAAGACTCAGCCGGCAACGCACTATTCATGGAGTACAAGGGCCGCAAGGTCGCAGACGCTTAAAGCATGAATCTAGATGCGCTGGGTAAATCCCTTGGCGTTGAAATTGAGCCTCAGCTTTTGGAGCTTGCCCTCACTCACCGTTCCTATTCTTACGAAAACGGTAGAGGCCCCAACAATGAACGTCTCGAGTTTCTGGGCGACGCCATTCTTGGATTTTTAGTCACCGCACATATTCACGATCACTTCCCCGACCTTGACGAGGGTGAACTCACCAAGCTCAAGAACGCTGTTGTTAGTGCACCAGCTTTAGCCGAAGCAGCCATCGCACTAGATCTAGGTTCACACCTTTTACTTGGCAAGGGCGAGATACAAACTGGCGGCAGAGAAAAACAAAACTTACTCGCTGACTGCTTCGAAGCAGTTCTAGGGGCGGCTTTTGTATCGAAGGGGATGCCTGCTGCCTCAAAAATTGTTGATCGGTTTATTTTGCCGATGCTTTCTGATCCAAAGCAGCTGCTTGACTCTTCAGACCCCAAGACCACTTTGCTTGAGGTGCTTCAAGCTGCTGGCAAACCCCAGCCTATTTATCAGGTCACTCACGAGGGACCCGATCACGACCGTACTTTTTTTGCAACGCTGGTTATCGACGGTGAAGTTGCAGCCACCGCAGAGGGTAGATCCAGAAAACTTGCCGAGACCAATGCCGCCATAAAGGCTTTGGCAACTTTCAAGTAAATGCCTGAGCTTCCAGAGGTTGAGACCGTTAGGTCGGGTCTTGCTAAATCCATTACCGGAGCAACCGTCACCGGGATAAGAATCCACGACGCAAGAAGCCTAAAAAAACACCGCAGCGGCATCAGTGATTTCAGACAAAAGCTCCTGGGTGTCAAGATTCTGGACGTTGTCAGACGCGGTAAGTTTCTCTGGCTTCCTCTTGAAAGTGAAGCTACGGCGCTGGTAGGCCATCTGGGGATGAGTGGGCAAATGCTGATTCGCACCCCTGATTACCCGGAAGACAAACTAAATCGCGTCACAATTGAATTTGAAACTCCATCCGGAAAGCCCCTTGAGCTTAGGTTTGTTGACCAGCGGATATTTGGATCTCTCGCAATTGACGACTTGGTTCAAACCCGCGACGGGGGAGTAGGTGGGTTTAGTGCCGGGAAGAATAAATCAAAGCCCTGGCAGAATCTAATACCAGTGTCCGCGGAGCACATAGCCCGAGACCCACTAGATAATGCCTTCGACCTTGACGCTGTGGTTAGCAAGATGAAAACCAAAAAAAGCGGTATCAAGCGGGTGATTTTGGATCAGAATCTACTGAGTGGCATCGGCAATATCTACGCCGATGAATCGCTTTGGCTTGCGAAGCTGCATTTTGACCGGTCTTCAGATGGCATCTCCAAGTCCAAACTGACAGAGCTCCTTGAGATTTCCAAGCAGGTACTTCAGGCGGCGGTTGTGCAGGGAGGGACCTCATTTGACCAGCAGTACAAGAACGTGAACGGGGAATCGGGCTACTTTTCCCAGCAGCTCTATGCCTATGGACAGACCGATAAGCCCTGCGCGAGGTGCCAAACACCCATCAGGCGTCAGGCCTGGGCCAACAGGGGGTCCCACTTTTGCCCCAAATGCCAGCGTCCAAGATAGCGGTCCAAGGCACCTCAAAAATGGGGTAATTTTAGATACTGCTGGGCCAGTAGGCCGGGTTTTTATCCATGAGGGGTTGAGTCAAGTTGCATCTCAAAAGCCTTACCCTCAAAGGGTTCAAGTCTTTTGCTCAACCCACGACTTTTCAGTTTGAGCGCGGTGTCACGTGTGTGGTGGGTCCCAACGGATCTGGCAAGTCAAACGTTGTAGACGCCCTCGCCTGGGTAATGGGCGAGCAAGGAGCCAAAACTCTTCGCGGTGGAAAAATGGAAGATGTCATCTTCGCCGGCACCGCAACCAAGGGTCCATTGGGTCGCGCAGAGGTAATGCTCACAATCGATAACACAGATGGTGCGCTTCCAATCGAATACGCAGAAGTCACGATCTCTCGAACCCTGTTTAGAAGTGGTGGTTCCGAATACGCAATCAATGGTGACCCCTGTCGACTCCTTGATGTTCAAGAACTCCTGAGCGACTCAGGCCTTGGTCGAGAGATGCACGTAATCGTGGGTCAGGGCCAGCTGGACAGCGTTCTTCGCGCAACTCCCGAAGAAAGACGGGGCTTTATCGAAGAAGCCGCCGGAATCTTGAAGCACCGTCGTCGCAAGGAAAAAACAGAGCGCAAGATTGAAGCCATGCAGGCGAACCTTGCAAGACTCAGTGACTTAGCAGGGGAAGTGCGTCGCCAGCTAAAGCCCTTGGGTCAGCAGGCTGAAATAGCTAGAGAAGCTCAGAACATTGCGTCCCAGGCCAGAGATGCCAAGTCAAGAATCTTGGCCAACGACATCGTCCAGATCCAGAGCTCCCTCGAGACCACAGCAACCAGCGAATCCCAGCGCCGCAGCGAGAGAAACATTCTGCAGGAGATGCTTTCCGAGAACACCCAGCGCCTCGGCCAGCTGGAATCCCCAGAGCTTAACCAGAAGCTAGATCGCGCTCGCCAGGTCTCATTTGATTTTGATTCTCTTCAGGAGCGAATTCGTTCGATCTCCAACATCGCAAGCGCAAGAGCTGCACTTCTGGAATCCAGCGATCAGGAGCAAAGTAAGTTTGACATCTCGTCGATCACCGTAGACATCGAAAAAGCCGAGCTAGAAATCGTGAGGTTCCAAGAAGAGGTAGCTCGCCTGAATCAGGAACTTAAAACCGCCGAAGCAAATAGAAACCTAGCCCGAGAAGCACTCGACTCATTCGATTCCAAAGCGCAAGAGCAGAACTCTCTTATCTCCAAATACGACCTTGACCTAGCAGAATTTGCCAACAACGTTAAAGTTGCTGAAAGTAAGCTAGAGGCATTCCGCAACGAGAAAACTCGTCACGAAGAAACTCTTGAAGCTGCAAGATCTCGCCATCTGGAGCAGTCCAGGCAATACCAAGAGCTTGAGTCACTTCTTTCGCAAAATCAGCCAGCTGCCAACAACCTAGAGTCAAACTACGAAGCTGCCCAGCGCGCGGTCTCTGACGCCGCTGCCAAAATTGAATCGATTCGCGATCAGCTGCACGAAGCAGAGCGTGAAAAAGATGCCCTTGCTGGGAAGCGATCAGCTCTTAATTTGACTTTGGAGCAAAAAGACGGTGCCTCCTCTCTTACCCAGGCTCAGCTTCGAGGAATCCGTGGTCTTGTTGCAAACCACATGCGCATCGAACCTGGTTTCGAACAAGCTATTGCTGCAGCACTTGGCTCTCTTGCTGATGCACTGGTAGCTGAGGACATGGAATCGGGTCTTTCGGCTCTAGAGCACCTGAAGAGAACCGACGGTGGTCGAGTCGAGATCATCATCGCTGATGTCGATATTCGTTCCGAACTGTCACTGGGCAATCAGATTGCAGGGGCCAAGTTGGCCTCCGAGGTAGTTAGTGCCCCGGATGGAATCCTGAAGTTGCTCTCATCTGTTGTGATCGTTGATGACCTCGATGCCGCCAGAAGCTATTTCCGCTCCTCCGGCGAAGACCGCCAAGTAATTACCAAGCAGGGAGACGTTCTAACCAGAGCGGTTCTGCGAGGAGGGTCTTCGAGCAAACCTTCCAAGGTAGAGCTTGTTGCAGAGCGTGATGCAGCCGAAGCTGAGCTTGCACGACTTTCTTCAAGAATCGAAACCCTTTCGTCTGAATTGGCTCAGGCTAAATCAAACGAGCTAGCATCTAAGAACTCTGCCAAGCAGTCCCTTGCAGAGCTCAACGAGCAAGATGCCAAGCTGGCATCTCAGGCTGAAAAACTTGGCCGCATACGAGTGCAGGTTGAAGCCCTTGAGAGCGAGCTTGACCGACTAACCGCCGTGGCCGAATCAAATGATCAGGCCATCGCTCAAGCACTCGAGGATCTAGAAACAGCCATTTCTAGACTCCGCGAGTTTGAGAATAAGGGACGCCCCGAACAGTCGATGTCGGATCGAGATCGACTCTCCGAGACACTTGAAAAGGAGCGCTCCAAGGAGCTCGACATTCGAGTGGAGCTAGGGGCAGCTGAAGAGCGCCTTCGCGTTGAGAGTGAAAAGTCTGAGAACCTGAAGAATCAACTAGATTCTTCGAGGACTGCCGTTGAGCAGGCAATTGCTGCGGCCAAGGCCAGAACAGTCCAGCTTCGCTCGGCGAAGCAGGTTCTAAAACTTCTACCGGTTTTGATTGAGAACGTCTCAGAAAGCTCCAATCAGGCCAAGCGTGAATACAACTTGCTAGAGCAGGAGCGAAGCGATCAGTTCCAAGAGCTCACCAAGGTGAGAGGCGACATCGCTTCAATTCAGCAGAAGCTTTCCGAGTTGACTCAGTCTGTTCACGACATCGAATTACAAAACCACGAGAAGCGACTGAACTTAGCAAACCTTGTAACCAGGGCACAGGAAGAACTGGGTCTCGATGAGCAAACTCTGGTGGCTGAGTACGGACCGGATCAACTAATCCCAGGGGAAGACGAAGAAACGGAACCAGAAGTTTTCAACAGAGAAGCCCAGATGCAGCGACTCAAAGACGCCGAGAAGCTTCTTGAAAAATTGGGTCGTGTAAACCCGCTAGCTCTTGAAGAGTTCGCAGCCCTAGAGCAAAGACACAAGTTCCTAACCGACCAGCTTCAGGACCTAACCGAAACTCGCAAGGACCTGATCAAGATCATCGCTGATCTTGATGAAAAGATGCAGGCTATCTTTAGCGATGCTTTCCAGGACACCAAAAAGGCCTTCGAAAAGGTATTCCCCGTGCTGTTCCCAGGTGGTACCGGCTCAATTTTCCTAACTGACCCTGACAATCTTTTGACGACCGGCCTAGAGGTAAACGTAAAGCCAGCTGGAAAAAAGATTGAAAGATTATCCCTTCTCTCCGGTGGTGAAAGATCGCTTGCCGCCGTGGCGCTGATGGTTTCAATCTTCAAGGCTCGCCCTTCGCCGTTCTATGTGATGGACGAGGTTGAGGCTGCCCTGGATGATGCCAACCTGGGTCGACTACTTTCCCTGTTTGAGGATCTGAGAGTTAATTCGCAGCTAATCATCATCACCCACCAAAAGCGCACCATGGAAATCGCGGATGCCCTTTACGGTGTCTCCATGAAGGCTGACGGAATTTCTGCGGTGGTTGGTCAACGGTTGCGTGAGAAGGCCGACGCCTAATGTCATCAATTTTCTTCTGGCGCAAAAAGCGCGAAGAGGAAAAGGTAGCTTCCGATTCGGGCACCGAACAGCAATCTACAGATCAATCAAACCTTACTCAATCTACTTTGCCCTCACGAAGTGCTAAAAAAGGGATTCGCTCACTTTTTGCAATCTCAAAGTTTGACCCCGAGGACCTACAAACCTTAGAGGACATTTTGTTGCAGGCCGATTTTGGACTGGCTGCCTCAGAGAAAATAGTTGCCTCTGTCAGGACCGAGGCAAAGCTGCAAGGCGCCTCAAGTGAACCAGAGCTTAGGAAGATACTGGCTCAGGTAATCGAAAGTGAACTCAGCTCGGAGAGGCGAGAGCTAAATCTGTCAACCGGTAAGTTGCCGTATGTATTTTTGATCGTTGGAGTCAACGGTGCGGGCAAGACAACAACCATAGGCAAATTAGCCAACTGGTTGGCTGAAGGTTCTTGGTCGGTTGTGCTGGGAGCCGCAGATACTTTTAGAGCCGCAGCAGTAAACCAACTCGCCACCTGGGCGGAACGAGCGGGGGTCAAGCTAGTTGGCCCAAAATCTGATGGCCAAGATCCCGCCTCGGTTGCATTCGAAGCAGTTGAAACTGCAATCTCAGATGATGCAGACATCTGCATCATTGATACCGCCGGAAGATTGCAAAACAAGACAGACCTGATGGCTGAGCTCTCAAAGATTCGTCGGGTCATCGAGAAGCGCGCAGAGATTTCCGAGGTACTACTGGTGATTGATGCAACCACTGGACAAAACGGTCTTGCGCAGGCGAAGGCCTTTGCTGAAGTTGCTCAAGTAACCGGTGTAGTGCTCACCAAATTGGATGGAACCGCCAAGGGCGGTATCGCATTCGCAATTCAAAGCGAGTTAGGAATCCCCATAAAGCTCGTCGGAGTTGGCGAGGGGATTAATGATTTTGCATTTTTTGACGCCAAGGAATTTGCCCGCGGGCTAGTGGCTTAGCCTATTCTCGAGGAGAAAAAAAGAAAAGTGTTTGGAAATTTATCAGATCGCTTAGCGGAGACTTTTAAGAATCTCCGTGGTAAGGGCAGGCTTTCACCGGCCGACATCGACGCAACCCTTCGCGAGATTCGCAAGGCCTTGCTCGAGGCCGACGTTGCGCTCGAGGTAGTCAAGTCATTCATCCAAGCGGTTCGCGATCGTGCGCTCGGCGACGAAGTTTCCAGCGCTCTTAATCCTGCTCAACAGGTTGTTCAGATCGTTAACGAGGAGCTTGTCAAGATCCTAGGTGGAGAGCCGAGAAAGCTCCGCTTCGGAAAGACCTCCCCAACCGTAATCATGCTTGCTGGTTTGCAGGGTTCTGGTAAAACAACCCTCGCTGGAAAACTTGCCAAGTGGCTGGTCGCCGAAGGCGAAAGCGTGCTTTTGGTGGCTGCCGATTTGCAGCGTCCAAACGCAGTTGAACAACTGAAGGTTCTAGGCGAAAAAATTTCGGTTGAGGTCTTTGCTCCCGAGGCCGGTTCTGGAAAGGGTGACCCGGTTAGAGTCGCTAAAGATTCAATAGCCCATGCGAAGTCCAGGGGCCTGAGTATGGTTATTGTTGACACTGCGGGACGGCTAGGTGTTGATCAGGAAATGATGCAGCAAGCTGCAAAAATCCGCGATGCCGTCAAACCAGACGAAACGCTATTTGTTATCGACTCGATGCTCGGTCAAGATGCCGTTAATGTCGCCAAGGCTTTCGAAGACGGCGTTGGCATCACGGCCGTGGTGCTATCCAAGCTAGATGGTGACGCCAGAGGCGGCGCCGCGCTCTCGGTCGCTTCCGTTACTGGTAAGCCAATTATTTTCTCGTCCACCGGTGAAGGCCTGGATGCGTTCGAACCGTTCTACCCGGATCGCATGGCGTCTCGAATTCTCGACATGGGTGATGTGCTGACCCTCATCGAGCAAGCTCAGAAGGCCTTCGACGAGGAATCGGCTCAGGAGATGGCCCTGAAGCTTGCCAAAGAAACTTTTACTCTCGAGGATTTTCTTGATCAGATGCAGCAGCTCAGAAAGATGGGATCGCTCAAGTCAATGCTTGCGATGATGCCCGGAGCCGGGCAGATGCGCCAGCAGTTAGACAACTTTGATGAGAAAGAAATTGACCGCACCGAAGCGATCATTCGGTCAATGACCCCTGTGGAGCGTCAAAACCCCAAAGTCTTGAATGGCTCCAGAAGAACCAGAATTGCTAGAGGTTCGGGAATGAGTGTCACGGATGTGAATTCTTTAGTGAACCGGTTCGAGCAGGCCGCCAAGATGATGAAGACGGTGGCCAAGGGTGGAACCCCACAAATCCCTGGTATGCCAGCTGGCATGGGCGGAGTAGTACCGCGCAAAAAGGCCAAGGACAAGAAAAAAGGTGGCTCAAAATCGGGCAATCCGGCCAAGCGAGCAGCTGAGCTAAATGCCAAAGAATTGGGTATAAAGCCGACCTCGGGTGGAGCTGGATCAGCGTTCGGAATAGGCAACTAGCTATCTTTGGCCATTTCTGGCAGAATAAGGAAGTTGTCTAGGGACCTGACCCTCTAACCAGGAACCAGCAAAGACAAAACCATAGAGCTTGACTACCGAGTGTGCCCCCACGCTCACGGTTGATTGTTCGCCCCAATACAAATAACAGGAGCATTGTGGCTGTAAAAATCCGCCTAAAGCGTCTCGGAAAACTCCGTACGCCGCACTACCGAATCGTTGTCGCTGACTCAAGAAAGAAGCGCGACGGTCGAGTCATTGAAGAAATCGGTCGTTACATTCCGACCGAGAACCCGTCTTTCATTGAGGTCAATTCAGAGCGTGCTCTTTACTGGCTAGGCGTTGGCGCTCAGCCAACCGAGCAGGTTGAGGTTCTTCTTAAGCTCACCGGAGACTTCCAGAAGTCAAAGGGTGACAAGGACGCCAAGAACACCGTTCAGGTAAAAGCGGCTAAACCAGTTTTCGAAAAGGACACCAAGAAAAAAGCTGTCCTACTTCCTAAGGAAGAACTTGCTGCTAAGAAAGCAAAGACCGAAGCTCCAGCAGAAACTCCTGCGGCAGAAGCCCCAGCAGTTGATGCAGTTGCAGAGGCAACCGAGGCTCCAGTTGAGGCCGCTGCAGAAGTTGTAGAGGCAGCTGCAGAAGCTCCAGCAGCAGAAGCTCCAGTCGAGGAAGCAGCACCCGCTGCCGAAGCACCAGCTGAAGAAGCTCCTGCAGCAGAGACTGCCGAAGAGCCGAAGCCAGAGGCGTAAACAAAAAAATGTTAGCCGCTGCGCTCGAGCACCTAGTGAAGGGCATCGTCGATAATCCCGACGATGCATCCGTCACCGAACGTTCGACCTCAAGAGGAGATCTTCTTGAGATTCACGTTCACCCAGATGATCTGGGTCGGGTAATCGGGCGAAGCGGCCGAACAGCTAAGGCACTTCGCACCCTGGTCAACGCTCTTGCCGATGGCAGGAAGATTCGCGTTGATGTGGTGGACAGCGATTTCTAGCAAAACCAAGCTGAGGGTTGGCCGTTTGGTCAAAGCCCACGGCTTAAAGGGCGCCATCAAGCTAGAGCTCTATACCGATAGTCCAGACCAGCGATTTAAGCCCGGTCAAATACTCGAACTTCAAGTTCCTGAAACCTCCGAATGGTTTGGCAAGACCATAACTGTTTCGGAGCTTAGGTTTTATAACCAATCACCGGTGCTATTTCTAGAAGGTATCGACAATCGATCAAAAGCTGAGACCCTAATCAAGGCAATTCTTCTGATTGAAACCGAGGCCGATGCTCTTCCGGAAGAGCCAGAGGCTTGGTATGACCACCAGCTAGTTGGGCTAAAAGCCATAGTTGGAGAAGAGTCCGTTGGAACTGTGACCCGAGTGGATCACCTTCCGGCTCAGGACCTTCTGGCCATCGAGACCTCAAACGGTGAGGTACTAGTTCCATTCGTCAAGCAAATTGTCCCCGAGGTGGATGTGGCCCTTGGTCAGCTAAGGCTTGCTCCACCCGATGGACTCTTTGAGGTAAACCAGGAGGGCGGGGCCAAAGATGAGAATTGATGCAGTCAGCATCTTTCCTGATTTCTTTCAGGTCTTGGATATCTCCCTCCTGGGCAAAGCCAAGGCGCAAGACATACTTAGTGTAAACATCCATAATCTTCGTGACTTCACCGACGATAAGCACAAAACCGTAGACGACACACCATTCGGTGGCGGTGCGGGAATGCTGATGAAGGCCGAGCCATGGGGCCAGGCCCTAGACAAACTAGTTGACTCAGAGACAATTGTCATTTTTCCCTCCCCGGCCGGAGAGCTTTTCAAGCAAGCCACCGCCAAGGAGCTGGCCTCGGCAAAGCACCTAGTTTTTGCCTGCGGTAGGTACGAGGGAATCGATCAGCGCGTTGTTGATTACGCAGGCTCGATTGCCAAGGTCCGTTTGATTAGTCTTGGCGACTATGTCTTGAACGGCGGGGAAGTTGCCGCTGTTGCAATGATCGAGGCCATCGCAAGGTTGATTCCGGGGGTAATCGGAAATGCCGAGTCTTTGACCGAAGAGTCTCACTCCGAGGGGCTTTTGGAGTACCCGAGCTACACCAAACCTGCCAACTGGCGAGGCATGCAGGTCCCCGAAGTGCTACTAAGTGGCAATCACGCCGAGATAGCAAAGTGGCGAAAAGGCAAGGCTTTAGAGCGAACCGAGCAGGTTAGACCAGAGCTACTTCCCTAACGCGGTTGCCTAATGGCCCAAAACTGTGGCAATATAGGAGCTTCGCCTAAAGCAATTGACTCTGCCGCAGGGGAGAAAAGGCGAAATTAAGCAAAACACCATTCAATTTATGTTTTTGACCTGCGTGCTAAAAACAGGAAGCGACACAAAATGCACATTCTAGATTCAGTAGACAAGGCTTCACTCAAGACCGACATCGTAGAGTTTCGCTCCGGTGACACAATCAAGGTCCACGTAAACATCATTGAGGGTAGCCGCTCACGTATTCAGGTTTTCCAGGGAATCGTAATTCGCCGCTCGGGCGAAGGAATTCGCGAAACCTTTACCGTTAGAAAAATAAGCTTCCAGGTTGGTGTTGAGAGAACTTTCCCACTTCACTCTCCAGTTATCGACAAAATTGAGCTAGTCTCCCGCGGCCAGGTCCGCCGTGCGAAGCTTTACTTCCTACGCGATCTTCGCGGTAAGAAGGCAAAGATTCGCGAAAAGCGCGACAACGTTTAGATTTTTGTCGCGGAGCGTATTAGAGCGTGAGAGACAGGACCCAAGCTAGCGAGCCAATTCGGCCCAGAAGAAAAGGCAGTAATCGACGAAGGAAGATTCGTCGAATTCGTAGAAACTTCTTCGTTGCTTTCCTGATTGACCTGGTAGTAGTTCTAGGTGCGGCACTTGTACTTTCACTTCTTATAAAGACTTTCCTGATTCGATCCTTTTTTATACCCTCCGGTTCGATGCTGGAAACCCTACAGATTGACGATCGCATCATTGTCAATCAATTGACCCCCGCTATTTATCCCATCGAGCGTGGTGACGTAGTTGTGTTCAAAGACCCTGGCGGCTGGCTCGGTCCCGCTTTTGACGAGCCAACCGATCCGGTTGTCGTGACCGTGGACTGGTTCCTATCGGCATTTGGCATCACGGCACCGGATAGCAAATTGCACCTGGTGAAGCGCGTCATTGGCACCGAGGGTGATCGAGTCATTTGCTGCGATGCCGAGGGTCTAATCACCGTGAACGGCGTCCCAATTAGCGAGACCGACTACTTAGCTCCTGGACAGGCGCCATCGAGTCTTGAGTTTGATGTCACGGTTCCAAAAAACTCTCTCTGGGTGTTGGGAGACAACCGAGGCAACAGCGAGGACTCCAGGTTCCACGGGGACCTACCAAGTAGGGGATTCGTGTCAAACGAATGGGTCGTTGGTAGAGCCTTCGTAATTAGCTGGCCGTTCGATAATTGGAAGCTACTGGATAATTACCCCGATGTCTTCAAAAACGTACCCAACCCTTCAAACTGAGTCGAAGCTCTTCGAGCGCGGCAATCGCTTCGTGATCGGAATTGACGAGGTTGGTCGGGGAGCAATTGCTGGACCGGTAGCCGTTGGCGTATCGCTTATCGATAAACAAAACCCCAATCTGAATTCCTGGCCAGAAAAACTGCAGGATTCGAAGCTCATGACCCCAAAATCAAGAGCCGAAATAACGGCTCCCTTGGAGACTTGGATTGAAAGTTACGCGGTTGGCTATTCTACAAATCAGGAAATTGATGAATCCGGAATCAGTGAAGCGCTAAAAATGGCAGCAGCGCGCGCCCTCGCTGAATTGTTTTCTAAAGGCTCGCTGCGTTCAGAGCTCGCAAACCAAGGTGGAGTGATATTGCTCGATGGCTCACAAAATTGGCTAGGTAAACAAGCTGCAGGATTAGAAGTCGATCTTCAGGTCAAAGCTGATACCACTTGCGTCTCGGTTGCTTGTGCGGCCGTCCTGGCCAAGGTAAAGCGTGATGCATTGATGGAACTTCAGGATCTGGATTACCCCGAATATGGCTTCGCTGGGCACAAGGGATACGCCTCAGCCAAGCACATCGAGGCCCTTAGGGCCCATGGACCGAGCCCAATCCACAGGCTTACCTGGCTGACTAGGATTCTGGCCTAGAGCGGGAATAGACTAGAAAAACATGGAAGAGAACGAGTACGAAGACTACGACAGACAGGCCGAGGTCGCGCTATACCGCGAGTATCGGGATGTTGTTGGCACGTTCAAATACGTAATCGAGACCGAGCGCAGGTTCTACCTGGCCAACGAGGTTGAGCTAAAGCGCATTGATACTTCGGCGGATTTTTACTTCGAGCTGAACATGTCAGATGTTTGGGTGTGGGATATCTACCGCACCGATCGCTTTGTCCAGTCGGTAAGGGTGCTGACCTTCAAAGACGTGAACGTCGAAGAGCTATCCGGCAAAGCCTACGAACTTCCAAAAGAGCTAGCGGTAGGCGAGTAGCTCTCCACAGCTTATTAATTTCCTTTCAAATCCAATAAGTTTCTTGCAAGAGTTTGGGCATGCCCAAACCACAAATCCTCTCGGACCAAGAGCTTAGGGAACTAACCGAAGCCTTCCAGCACTCTGGTTACTCAAAAGATCTAGCCCTTGAGTTAGTTTCCTCAGCGACTCTTTCTATGGTGACTGAACCCGGTGACCGTATGGCTGGAGCCCTAGCTGGGCACTTAGACAGACTCGCCCTTCTGGGTCTTCTGGTAGACGGGCTCGAGACCCGCGCTGTGTTGAGGGCATTGACCGAGCTGTCGTCAATTGATTCGCTTCGCCAAAGCTTCGGTGATTTGGAGTCGACACTTTCTGATTCAAGGCAGCGCTGGCTGCCCAGGCTTTCAAAATCTCGTCTGATTCATTTGTTTGAGCACAGTAAGGCTCTGGGGCTTGTACTTTTGACTCCCTCGGATAAGTTCTGGCCAGCCGGTTTGGATGATCTCCAATACGCGGCTCCAGCGATGTTATTCATCGAGGGAGAGCGCTCATCGCTCGGTCAGCTTCAGCAAGGAGTTTCAATTGTTGGATCTAGAGCCTGCACCCCCTATGGCAAGCAGGTGACCAACTTGTTAGTCCAGCAGCTAGCGGTATTATCGCGCCCAACCGTATCTGGAGGTGCAATAGGAATTGATTCGCACACGCATCAATCAAGCATTGAGCTGGGTCTTCCAACAATTGCAGTCATGGCGGGGGGATTGGATCGAAAGTATCCCAGGGCAAACTTTGCAATGTTTCAAAAAATCAAAGCGCAGGGCGCTCTGGTTAGTGAGCTTCCGCCGGGGGTAGCACCGACCCGATGGAGGTTTTTGCAACGCAACAGATTGATTGCTGCTCTGACCCCAACAACGGTCGTTGTTGAGGCGGGAGTTCGTTCAGGTTCGATTAGAACTGCCAATAATGCTCTTGAACTAGACAGAGCGCTCTTTGCTGTCCCCGGCTCAGTCTTGTCTGGTAGCTCCCTAGGAACCAATGCCCTGATCGCCGACGGTCGGGCCGAGGTATTGAATGATCTGAAATTTTTCGCGACCGGATCTCAAGATGAATCGTCAGGTGCGATGGAGAGTGCCCTTGCGAAACGGGCCCGTGATGCCATTCGTGAAATCGGCTATCCAACAAGACTAGAAATTGCCAAGGGTGCCGGGCTCACAAACTCCGAGCTATCGCTCGCGCTTCATGAGCTAAAGATACAAAACCACGTGATTGAAGACCGCAACAACAAAGGAGAGGTCCATTACGCTTTGAAATATGCCAACTGAGTTTTCCTACCTGCTTGAGGAGTTTGCCTCTGAGCTAAGCGTGGGCAAGGGTTTTTCTCCGAACACGGTCAAGGCCTACGTATCAGATGTTTCAGACTTGCAATCCTTTATGGAAAGTAAGAGCCAGAACGAGATTGAAGATCTTGACCTTGAACTTCTTCGCGATTGGCTCTGGAGAGTAAGTGAAAAAGGTTTGACCAAAACCACACTCGCTAGAAAATCAGCCGCTGCCAGGGCCTTCACAGCATGGTTACATAAGCAAAACAAAATTTCGTCAGACCCGGGTCTAAAGCTTCGTTCCCCGAAAGCATCCAGAACACTCCCCAAGGTGGTTTCGCGTGAGGCAATGGCGGGTATCTTCGAGAGGCTTGAACCGCTCGCCGTTCGAGATAACCCGGCTGCAATTCAAGATCTTCTTATTGTTGAACTCCTCTACGGAAGCGGAATTAGGGTAAGCGAGCTAGTTGGGCTAGGCCTGGAAGACATTGATTACGGTCGAAAGATTCTTCGAGTCACCGGTAAGGGAAATAAACAGCGCATGGTTCCATACAGTGATCCGGCAAGTGATGCACTTGCCCTATGGATTCGTGAGGGACGTATTCAGTTTGAAAATGAGGTCAGCAAGAACGCACTTTTGATTACCTCGCGTGGTAAAAGAGTTGGGGTTCGGCAGGTCTATGCACTGGTTGCGGAGCTTCTCGCAGACACCGCGGTTGGTCAGGCTGGACCGCATGCCCTGCGTCACTCGGCAGCAACCCATCTACTGGACGGGGGAGCTGATCTTCGAGCCGTTCAAGAACTCCTCGGACATTCATCTTTGGCTACCACCCAGATCTACACCCACGTCTCGGTGGACCGTCTCAAGCAGGGATATCTGAAAGCTCACCCCAGGGCCTAAAGCTCATCCGGATCCACCCACGGAAGTAGTCGAGAGGGACTTAGCTCACCGGTGAACCAGAGCGGCGAGAGGTATTGTCCGTTTCTACGAATCGAGAAGTGCAGACAAAACATATCTTCGCAGTGGGGCTGGTAGCTATCCTCTGCTTCACAGATTTCACCAATCAGGTCACCCTTTGCAACCTGATCTCCCAATTGGAGCTGTGAGCAAACCGGCTCGAACGCACTAAGGAGCCCGCCTTCGTGGGAAATAGAAATCAGTTGCCTGTTAACTACTTTGCCAACGAAGTGAACCTGACCATTACCTGGAGCGAAGACTCCCTGACCGAGCTCTACTTCGTAGTCGACGCCGCGGTGACCTGCTGAATACTCGGTTTCGGATTGGCGATAGCTATTAATTAGCGAAGACCCAACCACCGGAGTGGTCAATACCTGTTCACTTCCCAGGCTTGGCGCGGGTGTTTGCCAGGCCAGCGCGAGCACCAAGAAACTAGCTAGCTGAAGGGTGGCCATGCGCTCTGGGTCAATCACAGCTCTAATCTGTGGCTTCAGGAGCCAGATTGTGGGGCTTTTAGTCAGGTTGTGGAGAAATCTTAGGTCTTTTTTGCCCCCGGCTTCGCTGGTATGCTTTTGTTTAGCGACATTCTCGTTAAAAATCCTAGATTTTGAAAATGTCGACTTCGCGTGCCGACCAAGATAGTTCTCACTCAGTGGCCCTAACGGGCTTGTGGGAAAAATCCGGCACCAGGGGTTTCTTGGCAACCGCCATAAACCATTAACTGAGTGGGCGCATTCGTTGCGCCGAAAGGAAGTTCGACTCATATGTCAGTCGTAACCACCCGTCAGCTGCTCGACAGCGGCGTACACTTCGGACACCAGACCAGACGCTGGAACCCGAAGATGAAAAGATACATCCTCACCGATCGCTCCGGCATCTACATCATCGACTTACAGCAGTCGCTTGCGATGATTGACAACGCCTACCAATTCGTAAAGGACACCGTCGCAGCCGGCGGGTCCGTTTTATTTGTTGGTACCAAGAAGCAAGCTCAGGAAGCAATTGCCACCGAAGCCCTTCGCGTCGGCCAGTCATACATTAACCAGAGATGGCTTGGTGGACTGCTAACTAACTTCCAGACTGTAAGCAAGCGTCTTGCACGTCTGAAGGAACTTGAGACCATGGACTTCGCTGACGCTTCGAAGTCGGGTCTAACTAAGAAGGAACTACTGATCCTTCGTCGCGAGAAAGACAAGCTAGAGAAGTCACTCGGTGGAATTAGAAACGTCACCAAGACTCCTTCCGCAATCTGGGTTGTTGATACCAACAAGGAGCACCTCGCAATTACCGAAGCTAAGAAGCTCGGTATTCCGGTAATTGGAATCTTGGATACGAACTGTGATCCTGACGATGTTCAGTTCGGTATTCCAGGAAACGATGACGCAATTCGATCAATTCAGCTTCTTACTCGAATCATCGCAGACGCAGTTGCTGAGGGACTAATCGCTCGTCACTCCAAGCCAGAGGCAGAAGCTGAGCCACTTGCTGAATGGGAGCGCGAGCTTCTAGAGCAGGGCAAGGAAGTCACCGAAGCTCCAGCAGCTCCGGCAGCTACCGAAGAGAAGAAGGCGTAATTCATGGCTAACTACACAGCAGCAGACGTAAAGGCACTTCGGGAAAAATCCGGTGCTGGAATGATGGACTGCAAGTCAGCCCTAGACGAGGCCGAAGGAAACATTGAAAAGGCCTTCGAAGTTTTGCGTCTAAAGGGACTAAAGGGAATCTCCAAGCGCGAGGGAAGAACAACCAGCAATGGTCTAATCGTCTCTCGAGTTTCTGGTGGAACCGGTTACCTAATCGAGCTTGCGTGCGAGACAGACTTTGTTGCAAAGGCTGAGCGCTTTGTTGCTCTCGGTGAGGAAATTGGTGACGCGATTGTTGCTGCAGGCGCCAAGGACCTAGATTCGAGCCTGGCCGCAACTCTCAATGGCAAGACCGTAGCCGACGCAATCAACGACGAAGCTGCAGTACTGGGTGAAAAAGTTGAACTACGTCGCGTCGCATCGGTATCCGATGTAGCGGTAGATGCTTACCTTCACCGCACCTCAAAGGATTTGCCGCCTCAGGTTGGCGTTTTGGTTGCCTTTGATGGAAACGCTGAGACCGCTCACGACGTTGCAGTTCACATCGCAGCGTTCAGCCCATCTGTACTAACCCGCGAGGAAATCTCAGCCGAGACCGTAGACAGCGAACGTCGTATCGCTGAAGAGACCGCAAAGAATGAAGGCAAGCCAGAAGCGGCACTGCCTAAAATCGTTGAGGGCCGTGTGAACGGTTTCTTCAAGGAGAACGTTCTGTTGGAGCAGGACTTCGCCAAGGACAACAAGCTTTCCGTTCAGAAGGTCTTGGATCAGTCCAACACCAAGGTTTCGGCCTTCTTACGGTTCCGCGTAGGAGCCTAAGTAATTGAAAGACAAAAGACTCGGCCCCCTCGGGGCCGGGTCTTTTTCTGTGCCCGCCTAGACTAGGAAAAGAACCCTTTGGAGGATGTACCGTGCCGCTAAAACGACGCAGAGTTTTGTTGAAACTATCTGGAGAAGCCTTCGGTGGTGGAACCGTCGGAGTCAATCCGGATGTGGTTGCCGAATTAGCTAAAGAAATTGCCGAAGGTGCCAAGTCAGCGGAGGTGGCAATCGTAGTTGGAGGAGGAAACTTCTTCCGCGGCGCAGAATTGTCCCAGCGGGGTATGGAACGATCCCGAGCCGACTACATGGGAATGCTCGGCACCGTAATGAACGCACTCGCGCTGCAGGATTTTTTGGAGCAAGCCGGAGTGAGCGTGCGTGTGCAGTCGGCAATCACGATGTCTCAGGTCACCGAACCCTATATTCCACTTCGAGCGATTCGCCACCTAGAAAAAGGTCGCGTAGTGATTTTTGGAGCTGGCGCTGGACTTCCATACTTTTCAACCGACACCGTTGCGGCTCAACGCGCCCTAGAAATCAAGGCAGATGAAGTGTTGGTTGCCAAAAACGGAGTTGATGGCGTTTACTCATCTGATCCAAAGAAGAACGCAGACGCCAAAAAGCTCGAGAAGCTTACATACCAGGAAGCCCTGGTTCAAGGACTGAAGGTGGTTGACGCTACCGCGTTCTCACTCTGCATGGACAACAAGATGCCAATGCGGGTTTTTGGCATGCAGGGTAAGGGAAATGTGACAGATGCCATCAAGGGCAAGAAAATTGGCACCACCGTCACAGCTTAGGTTTTAGATAAAACAAAGAAAGAGGGCACCAAATGATTGAGGACATCCTGAAAGTCTCCGCCGAGAAGATGGACAGAGCGGTCGAATCCGCCAAGGATGACTTTGCAACCGTTCGAACTGGCCGCGCCAACCCACAGATGTTCCAGAAGATTATGGTTGATTACTACGGAACCATGACGCCTCTTGCCCAGTTGGCCTCGCTTCAAAACCCTGAGGCTCGCACCATCGTGATTACCCCTTACGACAAGGGTGCACTTGCCGGCATTGAAAAGGCGATTCGTGAAGTTCCTAACTTGGGTGCTAACCCAACCAATGATGGAACTTTGATTCGAGTCAGCCTGCCTGAGCTGACCGAGGATCGCAGAAAAGAATACGTGAAACTCGTAAAGACCAAGGCGGAAGACCACAGGGTCTCAGTTCGGAATATTCGTCGTAAGGGAAATGACGACCTAGACGCATTGAAAAAAGATGGTCAGGCCGGTGACGATGAGTTAGCTCGCGCTGAAAAAGAGCTAGATAATCTGACCAAATCTCATGTTGACGCTATCGATGAAGCTCTGAAGCGCAAAGAAGCCGAACTACTCGAGGTATAAAGCTAAAGTGTCCGAGGTAAGTGCGCCGGCTGGGAGATCGCTATCAAAGTCGGTAGTGGTCGGGCTCCTTCTGGCGGCCCTATTTCTAGCTTCAGTCTTGATTTACAAAGAGCTTTTCATTCTGCTCGCCATAGTTGCAACAGCAATTGGCGCCTGGGAGCTATCAACGGCTCTTCGCACCAAGGGTTGGTATGTGCCGAGGGTTCCTGCCGTCGTTGGTTCAGTTATCATCATGCCGGCCACCTATTTCGGTGGCCCCGTCATTCAGTGGCTGGTAAGTCTGGGAATTGTGGCGGCCCTAATTTTGTGGCGAACGGTTCATCTTCTTTGGGAGAGAAGGAAAGCAAACTTCCAGACTTTTCTTCGAACTATCAGGGACTTTGGTGCTGCAGCCTTTTTGGTTATCTACCTTCCACTTTCACTTTCTTTCTCCATGCTTCTGCTCAGGCGCCCTGAGGATGGTCAGTGGTGGGTTCTTACATTTGTTGCAACCGTAGGCCTGATTGATTCGGCAGGTTACCTATTTGGCAGAGTTTTTGGCAAGCACAAGCTGGCGCCAGGCGTGAGTCCAAAAAAAACTTGGGAGGGCTTGTTAGCCTCCATAGTCTTTGGAACGGCGACCGCGGTTGTATGTACCGTCTACTTACTCGGTGGCTCCTGGTGGATCGGTTTGGTTCTGGCGGCGGGCGTTATCCTATCGTCGGTGTTTGGCGACCTAGCTGAATCTCTCATCAAGCGAGATCTGGGTATGAAAGACATGTCAAAACTCTTGCCGGGCCATGGCGGGTTGATGGACCGACTTGATTCCTTGCTACCTTCAGCTCTCATGACTTATTTAGTGATGGTGATTTTCTTTGCCTGATTCTCCCGGCTTTTCAAGGGTTCAGGGTATGGGCTACAACCCAGAGCAGGTGGATGCGCTTTTAGAACTTGCAAAGCGTCAGTACGAAAGTCCTGACGAGGTACTGCTTCGTGCATCAGACCTCAGAGGGTTGAGGATCGATTTAGTGAGCGGCGGGTACTCAGTTTCTCAGGTAGATGCGGCACTGGATAACCTCGAGGATCATTTCATTCAAACTGAAGTCAAAGCCTTTAGGGAGCGCTTTGGCGACCAGGAGCTTGCCAAGCGGTATGAGGAACTGCAGCAATCTTTGATTCCCAGACTCCGACGTGAACGCAAAAAACGCTTTGCCAGAGTTTCCGTTCTTGCCCGAGGCTACGACAAAAATAAAGTCGATGAGCTTTGCGATTCACTAATGGCTCACTTTAGTGGGGGTCCGAGGGTTAGGGTGTCTCAGGTTAGGCGTGCTCAATTCAGTGCTAATCGTGCTGGTTACTCAATGCCCCAAGTAGACGGATTTCTAGATCGAGTAATTGAGGCCCTGCAGCTTGAAATCACTGAGTAAAACTGGCTGGATTTCTGTCTTTGTAATTTCGGCGCTAATCTACGGGACATTTTTTGGTTCTGACGACGATCCCACTCCGGTTTCCACGCCTTCACCAACGGCAAGCGAGGTCTCAACCGAAGCACCGGAAAACTTAGAGCTAGAAAATGAATCTACTGAGCCTACGGTGCAGAGCCCAGTTGCAAGCCCGGATAAAGCCCCCGTCAGAACTCCAGAGCCAGCTTCAGATTCAGAGGCGCAACAGCAGCAGGACGAGCAGGTTCCGGGTGAAGCACTCCAAGCCCTAGCTGCAATCCCAGTCAAAGGCAGAGCTCCAAAAACTGGATACGCCAGGGAGCTTTTTGCATCGGGTTGGCAAACTATAAATGGTTGCGACATCAGGAATCAAATCCTGTCTCGTGATTTAGTTCAGATTGAGTACCGGACGGGCTCGAACTGCATTGTTGAAACGGGTGTGCTTAATGATCCGTTCACCGGCCAGGTAATTGGGTTTCAGCGTGGGGTTAGAACCTCGCTCGATGTTCAAATCGACCACGTGGTGTCCCTAAGCGACGCTTGGCAGAAAGGAGCTCAGCAGCTTTCTGCCAATCAGCGCTTTTCTTTTTACAACGACCCGCTAAATCTTTTGGCGGTGTGGGGTCCTGCCAATAGTCAAAAAAGTGATTCGGACGCAGCCAGCTGGCTGCCCTCAAATAAGGGCTTCAGGTGTTCATTTGTGGCAAGACAGGTTGCCGTTAAGGGCAAGTATGCCCTTTGGGTGACTCAGGCCGAGCGCGACATAATCGCACGCATCCTAAGCTCTTGTCCTGAGCAGAGCCTGCCCCGCTGAGGTCGAGCCTAGCTCTCTCGGAACTCTCAAGGTACACTTGAAGGTCGCTGGCAAAAATTTATTGGAAGGGGTTTGACCGTGGGCAAGTACGAAGTTATCAGGCCACCCCTTGCGAAGCGAATGGTAATTTCCTTTGATGCGTTTTTAGCCAGGCATTCGCTCTCTCGGCCTCACCTTCCAAGAGTCACGAAGGCCAAATCTTTTCCGGTTTTGGGTTTTGTGTTTGCCGTTAGCCTCACTTTGGTTTACGTAGTTGATCCCTATTCGGGAAACCTAGCAAGCGCATCAACAATTCAGGTTTACGACCCTGCCGATGGGCAGAGTCAGAGCTTTGCATTCGACGAAGAGTTCTCCGTAAGTTTTGAGCGCGGTGGCTACCGAATGATTTCGGGAACCGCAGCAAAGAGTTATTTCGTACTTGCCGCCGCCATGCCAGAAGAGGGTTCAGTTCAGGCCTACGCACTTGAGTACATAAGTAAGCGCGACTGGGGAATGGATCAGTTCTCTTGTCTCGTGAATCTTTGGAACAGAGAGTCAAACTGGCGGCATCTGGCTAAGAACCCTTCAAGTGGAGCCTACGGAATTCCTCAATCGCTTCCAGGTTCCAAGATGGCTACCGAGGGTGCGGACTGGATGACAAACCCCGAAACACAAATTCGTTGGGGAGTGAAGTACATCGCGGCTAGGTATAAGCTGCCCTGCAATGCATGGGCGCACTCAGAAGAGCACAACTGGTACTAAATGAAAAGTCGTAGAGGTAAAGAGTCAAAGTGGGGCGCAGAGTATCAGCCTTTGGATTTAGACAGAGTCCGTATAGGGGTCAAGCGAACAGAGCTAAAGCGCGGAGTGGAATACTCGGTGCAAACCACCACGGGTCAAAAAGCGGAAGATGACAAAAGCTGGGTGTGCCCGCACTGCAATCAGGCAATCTCAAAAGGGCAAAATCACACCGTTGCCTGGGATTCGGTGAGAGGCGTAGAAACCAGAAGGCACTTTCACAACGCCTGCTGGAAGGCATTTCAAGGGCCGCTGCTTTGATTGAAATAACCTCCTCGACGGAACTTCCATCCAACAGGCTGGCAACAAAGCTCACAACCTCAGACAATCTAAAGCTAGTGGCGGAATTTGCCACCCCTGTCTCGGTCGCGCCAGTGGCAACACTTTTGACACTTCACCCGCTACCCACTCATGGTGGCTTTATGGACTCCCATATTCTTCGAAAGGCCGCTAACCGACTCCCCGCTCTGGCAGAGGTTGCGGTTTTACGTTTTAACACAAGAGGAACAACGAGCCCGCACGGTACCAGTGAAGGCTCTTTCGGTGATGGTATCGAAGAGGAAAAAGACCTGGAGGCAGCGCTTGCCTTCCTAGGGACCCAGGAAACCGGACCAATCTGGTTGGTCGGCTGGTCTTTTGGAACAGAGCTTGCAATCAAATACGGCTTTGATAAAGAGATTGCAGGGGCAATTCTGCTTTCTCCACCGCTCCACAGAGCTAAAGAGACCGATCTTGAAAAATGGATTGGATCAGGCAAGAGATTGATTGCACTTATCCCAGAGCACGATGATTTTCTGCCACCGGGGCCAGCTGCCGAGCGCTTCAGTGTATTACCGGAAGCCGAGATGATTTACGTGGACGACGCCAAGCATCTCTGGGTTGGGGAGAATTCAACCAGGCGTGTTCTCAATGAAATTGTTAAGGCTGTGAACCCGATTAAGTATCCACTTCCGGAAAGTTATTAGCGGGCGTTTTGTCGCGGAATAAACAGCTCGCGAATTACAAAAATTATTGAAGCCGCAAAAGGAATCGCTACCAGGGCACCCAGGACACCAAGGAGAGCACCTCCGGATAAAGCCGCAATCACAACTACAGGAGCGGGAACTGATACTGCAACCTTCATAACTCTTGGGCTAATCAAGTAAGCCTCGAGCTGGAGATAGATCAGGTAGTAAATCGCAAGAATCAATGCGGTTCCTGGGTCAACCGCCAGTGCAACTACAACCACCAAAATAGCTCCAGAGATCGAACCAACAAGTGGGATGATTGCCAATAGGAAGACGACAAAAGCTAAAACTAGAGCAAACTGAAGTCCAACTAGGCTCATCACGATAAAGCCCAGAACTGCGTTCAGGGCAGAAACAGAAACCTGACCTATCACGTAGCGGCCGACAGATTTTGAAACCTGGTCGGTAATCTGAACGTAACGGTCACGCTTACTTTTAGGAACAAGCTTTGATAGCGAATTCTTCAGAGATGACAGTGAAGCCAAGAAAAACACGGTCAGGACCAAAATCACGATGAAGCCGAAGACTCCGGTGAAGAAACTTATGCCCACCTGGACCACGCCACCCAACATGACGGGCCAATTGCTGGAGTCGGCTAGAAATCCGCTGGCGTTTAGCAACGCCGAGCTAATGGCGCCACCGAGCTGCTCATCTAGTGAAACTACAAATGCCAGCTCAGTAATTTGTCTTAGCAGCGCCGGTGCGGTCTCTATGAGCTTTGTTCCCTCAGTGATCAGGGTTGGAACCATGGTCCAAACCAGTAAGGCGATAAAGGACAGGAGGACAACTGCCACCGCTAGGACCGCTAGCGGTCTTGGAAACTTACTGCGCTCGAGAGCCGAGACCAGTGGGTCTAGTCCAAGAGCCAAGAAAATAGCTGCAAATACATAGGTTAGAACATTGGCCAGGGTGGTCAGGGCACCTCCCAGCAAAAGTGCGGTTAGGACTCCAAGTCCACCGAATAATCCGAGGGTGAAGGCATTTGTGAGTTTCATATTTTGGATTGCCATTTGTCAACTCCCTACCTAGTCGAGTGATTTCTTCGAGGCCTCGACAACTTTTTCAAGGTGCTCTAGATACGAGCCTACGGTGCGCCGCTCAATTTCCAGCTTGGCAAGCTTGGCGTTTGCCACATCCAACTCTCTAGCTGCTTGAGTTTTTGCATCTGCAATAAGCTGCCTAGCCTCGGCCTCGGCAAGGGCGATGGCTTGCTCGGCCTGAAGATTCGCAGCGTCAGTAGTTTGTTTGTTGATTGAGCGAGCCGCGGACTCAATGGTCTCGGCCTCGAGCTGAGCCGCGTTTGTTCTGGCAATCGCCGCCTGAAGCTGAGATTTTGCAGCGTCAAGATACTTCTGGGTCTGATGAACCGCTTCCTGGTGCTTACGAAGGTATTCCTCTTCGGCTTCAGATCTTCTAGCAGTGAGTTCGAGCTCCAAATCGATTCTGGCCTGATCGCCAATCAGCAGCGCTGCTTTTTCGGCGTCAATCTCTCGAACCATATCTTTTTGGAGAAAAAGCTTTTTCTCCGAAAGTTCTCTCTCCACCATCGCCTTTAGTCTCTCGGTCTGACGTTTGGTGTCTGCTCGAAGCTTGGCAACCTCGGTTGCAATCTCGCCACGAATGGATCCAGATTCCCGGGTAGCCTCCTCAATAAGTCGACTACCTTCGTTTCGAGCCCTTTCAAGAATTTCATTTGCCTCACCTCGAGCGGAGTTGATGATGCGCTCGACGCGCCTGTCCGCCTCGGCAACTAAGGAGTCGTAGTAGTCCTTAGCTTCACTTTTTCGAGTCTCGACTTCTTCGTTGATGCTTCCGAGAATTCGGCTTTTTTCACTCTCTGCATGAGCCAGCAACCTGGTGGCCTGGTCCTCTGCGGAGGCAAGAATAATCGCCGCCTGATTGCCCAATCCGGCATATGTCGGTGACTGAACTTCTTCGAGCTTGGCCGAAAGTTGTTGAATTTGAAGTTTGGCTTGCTTGAGCTCGTCGGCCAGCTGTGCATTCTGGGTCGAGAGTCTCAAGACATCGCGATTTAGGTCTAAAAAGGCGTCATTGACGGCTGTTTTTGAGTAGCCGCGCAGAGCAGTGGGGAAAGAGGTATCTTCGCCTGACAAATCGGGCCTCCTGCAGCTTTTTACGTAGAATGGGTGGGGCGCTTAGGCCCGACTCACAAGTTTAGCTGGAATGGATAATCATGCGCTTTTTGCTGGCAGCCCTACTGTTTATCCTCGCCATTTCACTACTTTTGCTCGGGGTGGCCCAGCGAACCATCTGGGCAGCCCCGGATAATTTTTCAGTAAATCTATCAATCTCGAGCGGGCAGCCTTACGTCGTCGTTCCTGCTCAGGAGCTAGCCCTCATACCCGGGGATCCGATTGTGAGCTCCTATGGTGGCGACCAGGTCTTTATTGCGGTGGGACGAGAAAGTGACGTTAACGCCTGGATTGGCCTTTCCAGTCACTTCCGGTCCGTCACCTCAGATGATGGTTTGGCTTTGGGGGTCCGCGAGGTAGTTGGAACCAGCGACTTTGCTAACCCGGCCGGTTCTGATCTGTGGGTAGGTGAAGCCCTCGGCGAGGGATTTGCCGAGGTTCAGGTACCAACCGGTGAGAATCTGGCGGTCCTTATTGCTAGTGATGGATTTGAAGCAGCTCCTAGCCGAGTTCGCATCTCCTGGCCAATTGCAAGCTCGACTGTTATCTCGGACGTTTTTCTGGCAGTTGGCTCAGGTTTCTTATTCGCCGCAATCGTTTTGAATCTTCTGGCACTTCGGAAGATGCTCATCAATAGGGGTCCGAGACGTAAGCTTCCCAAGGCTCCGCAGGGGCCAAAATACCGACCGAAAAAGGCTCCGCTGGATCTTCCAAAACGAGGGAGAAGATCAGCAAGGTCGAAGATTGCCCTTGTGCCGGTTGGAATCGCCTTAACATTCTCTCTTGTTGGTTGTGCAGCTGAGCCTACTCCAGTTGCAACTCCTAGCCCGACTGAGTCATCGCCGTCCTCGGCTATTGAAGAGATTCCTCCAGTTGTAAAAAGTTCTCAAGTTAGAAAAATTCTGCGCGAGCTTCAGCAAGTTGTAGCGCAGGCCGATGAGTCGGGAGACTTAGACATCCTTGCGGATCGAGTAGCGGGCCCAGCTCTTCTGTTCCGGGAGGCGCACTACGAGCTGATGTCGAAGTCTTCGGACATCTTGCCCCTTCCTCCAATTTCAGGATCAGCTATTTCCATTACACTGCCAGCGGCCACGAACGCCTGGCCTCGATCGTTCATGATCGTGACAGAAGGTGACGGCGCAGGGGAGCTTCCACAGATGCTAGTTCTGCAACAGCAGAGCCCCAGGGAGAAATACAAGCTCTGGTACAACATCCCACTACTTCCTGGATCCGAGATTCCAGCAGTTGCCTCGGCCGAAGTCGGAGCGATTCCAGTTGAAAGGGATTCACTTTTCCTAAGAATCTCGCCGATCCAACTTCCCAACGCCTTCGGTGACGTCATCGACAAAGGCGAGGCTAGCGAGTTTTACAACCTCTTTAACTTAGAGGGCGATGAGTACTACGAGCAGATTTCAACCAGCCAACAGGAGCAGATTGAGCGTCTTCGCCGAGCTGAGATAACCTTCACTCACGAGCTGGGGGACGAAAATGTCATCTCGCTCTCAACCAGTGATTCAGGAGCTCTGGTTGCTGTGATGATGACCGACAATTACCTGATTAGGCCGACCAGGGCGAATGCTGCCGTCACAGTGACGGGTGACGAACTTCTGCTTCTAGGAGTGGAGGGAAGCGCCGAGGGGGTAAGGACCAAGTACGGGGGGATGCTTTTGTTTTACGTCCCAGCTGCAACCAACGAAGGCAGGGTCACTCTCTTGGGTGCCACCCAATCCCTTCTGAGTATTAGGGCGCTCTAGATGACAATTGACTTTGGAAAATTAGGCAAACCCGCCGGGGAAATTAATGTTCCGGCCCTGGTGCTAGAAGTTGACGCGGCTTCAATAAGAGATTATCTGGCGCTGTCTGACAAGCTGCCAATCATCCTGGTTTTTGTCCAAGCTAGCGATGAGGCATCACAGAACCTCCAGCGCTCTATGAAGTCTCTAATTGAAAAAGCAGCAGGTCAGGTATTAGCTCTCGTGGTTGATGTGGCAGCCTCACCGGAGTTGGCTCAGGCTTTTGAATTAACCGAGATACCCAGTGCTCTAGGAATCCTTAAGGGTCAGCCCGCGCCGCTTTTTGTTGGCGATCAACCGATGGAGCAAATTCAACACATCATCACCAAGGTTTTGGAAGTGGCTAAAGAAAACGGACTAACTTCCAGGGCAGTGGTAAAAGATGTTCCCAAAGAGGCAGAGCCAAGCCCGACCGTTTTGTTAGCCTACGATGCAATTGATGGGGCTGACTATCAGGGAGCTCTTGCTCTTTATGAGAAAGCTCTTTTGGAAAACCCGAGTGATTTTCTAGCAGAGGCCGGTTTGGCTCAGGTTAAGCTACTAATTCGACTCGAGGGCAAAGACCTGGCCGCTTTGGCAGCGTCAGAGGATTCAAGTGATGAAGCTCTGCTCTTGAAAGCAGATGCACTAATTGCAACCGGTATGGCCGAGACTGGATTCAAGCTGTTGCTTGGACTATTTGAAAAAACTGCGAAGGATGCCAGGGAGCCAATCAGACTTCGAATTGTGGAAATGTTCCTGGTGGTTGGGAACGACCAGCCTGAAGTTATCCAGGCTCGAAAATCGCTCAGCCTGCTGCTTTTTTAGGCCTAAGCCATATGCCACCAAGTGGTGGAACGGAAACTCTGGCCGAGTGTGGTTGGCCTTGAGCCGAGCCGCCAAGAGCCTGAACCAGACCAAAGTTTCCAACTCCGGATCCTCCAAAGCTTTCCGAGTCGGTATTTAGAATCTCCTCCCAGTCGCCCGCTTCGGGAAGACCCAGTACAAAGTCGTGGTGCGGGCCTCCTGAGAAATTAATTACCGCGACCAGCAGATCGCCCTTCGAGTCCTTTCTTACAAAGCTCACCAAATTGGCATCGGCATTTCCACCGTCAATCCAGCTAAATCCGGACGGTTCGTGGTCAAGCTCCCAGAGAGCCTGGTGCTTCAAGTAGAGCCTATTCATGCTTTTAACCAAGTCTTGGATGCCTCGGTTGGCAGGCTGGTCAAGGGCCCACCAGTCAAGACCGCGGGATTCACTCCACTCACTGGCCTGAGCAAATTCCTGGCCCATAAACAGAAGCTGCTTACCCGGGTGAGCCCACATGAAGCAAAGGTAGGCACGTAGGTTGGCAAATTTCTGCCAATGATCGCCAGGCATCTTTGAGACCATGGAGCCTTTGCCGTGAACTACCTCATCGTGACTAATTGGCAGCACAAATTTTTCGTCGTAGGCGTAGAGCATTGAGAAAGTCAGTTCGCCGTGGTGATATTTGCGATACATCGGATCTTTCGAAACGTATTCCAGGCTGTCGTGCATCCAACCCATGTTCCACTTAAACCCAAATCCTAATCCTCCGCCATCGGTTGGGTTAGATACCCCACCCCAGCTGGTGGATTCCTCGGCAATCATCATGATGCCGGGGTGTTCGCGATAGCAGGTCGCGTTTACTTCCTGCAGGAACTTTATTGCGTCTAGATTCTCGCGTCCGCCGAACTTATTTGGTAGCCACTGGCCATCTTCTCTCGAGTAGTCCAGATAGAGCATCGATGCAACTGCATCGACCCTGAGACCATCGACGTGGAACTGTTCAAACCAGTAGAGCGCGTTAGCGACAAGAAAGTTTCTTACCTCGTTTCTTCCAAAGTCAAAAATTAGTGTTCCCCAGTCCGGGTGTTCACCTCGTCTTGGGTCAGCGTGTTCGTAGAGCGGTTCGCCATCAAATCTAGAAAGCGCCCACTCGTCTTTTGGAAAATGGGCCGGGACCCAGTCCACGATTACCCCAATACCGGCCTGGTGAAGCCGGTCCACCAGATACCTGAAATCATCCGGGTCACCAAATCTGGAAGTTGGAGCAAAATAACCGGTGACCTGGTACCCCCAAGAGCCACCGAAGGGGTGCTCGGCCACGGGCATGAATTCTACGTGCGTGAATGAAAGGTCTGTCAGGTAATCGATTAGCTCATCGGCGAGTGAGCGGTAGTCAAGGCCCGGCCTCCAAGATCCGAGGTGCATTTCATAGACACTCATTGGCGATTTCAAGGCGTCGCGTTGGCTTCTGGATTCAAGCCAGGTTTGATCACTCCAGTGGTGGGTCGATTCGTGAACAATCGAGGCGGTTAGCGGGGGGTGTTCAAAGTACTTACCCAGCGGATCAATCTTTGACACCCAATGGCCAGCTTTGGTAAGAATCTCGTACTTGTACTTAGTTCCGGAGGCTACTTCAGGAACAAACAGCTCCCAGACCCCGCTGGAGCCCATGTTTCGCATCGCGTGAGCCCCACCACTCCAGTGGTTGAAATCTCCGACCACCCTTACGGCCTGAGCATTCGGAGCCCAGAGGGCAAAGGCTGTTCCTACCGAATCGCCAAGGGACCCACTCAGGGTGATTACCCTAGAGCCCAGCACCTCCCAAAGTTTTTCGTGCCTTCCCTCAGAAATTAGATGCAAGTCGAGCTCACCAAGTGTTGGAAGGTGGCGGTAGGGGTCATCCGCTATCCACGGTGAAGAAGAAGCTTCGTATATTGTCTTTATTCTGTAGTCCGGAACCGAGGAAGTCTTTATCGATCCCTGCCACACACCGCGGTATAGATGTTCAAGGGCAAGTTCTTTGCCGTCAACCAGCAAAGCGGTAACCGATTTAGCCAGCGGTCGAAGCGCTCGAATTACAAAACCGTCCGCGACTTTATGCACGCCCAATACATCGTGCGGGAAAGCATAGGAGCCGTGAGAGATTTGATCGAGGATACCCTCATCAAGGGCGGGTAGGGTCACCTGATGACCTCGAGAATGTGTACCGGCTCGCTGAACGAATCTAATCTCACAAAATTACTCTTTCCCCAGGTAAATTCAACACCGGTGATTAAATCCCTCACCTTGAAGGGGCTGTGATCTTCAAGCCCAAGCTTCCAGAGCTCTAAATGGATGTTGGTTTCTCTAGCGGCGTGCGGGTCTAGGTTTGCAACAACTATGACGGTGTTTGGTTTGCCACCGGCGAACTCAGCCTCCAGATGTTTTGCAAAAACCAAAATCTCTGAATCATCCGAGTAATGAATTGAAACATTTCTGAGCTGACCGAGGGCTGGCTGAGAAGCTCGAATTTCGTTCAGTTTTTTGAGATATGGAGCAAGTGACTTCCCGTTTTTCTCAGCGGCTTGAAAATCACGAATCTTGTACTGGTACTTTTCGCTGTCGATGTGCTCATCAACCCCAGGTCTCGCCACCGCCTCGTAGAGCTCATACCCTGCGTAGACTCCAAAGCTTGGGGCCATGGTGGCGGCAAGAGCTGCCCTGATTCGATGCGCGGCTGGACCCCCGTACTGAAGATACGGGGTCAATATGTCTGGAGTTGTGACCCAAAGGTTTGGCCTAAAGAAACTATCGGTCTGAAAGCTAAGTTCTGACAGGTAGCTTTCGAGCTCTTGCTTGGTATTTCGCCAGGTGAAGTAGGTATAACTTTGCTGAAAACCAGCCTTTCCTAGGGTGTGCATTATTGCTGGCCTTGTGAATGCTTCGGCCAGAAAGATGACCTCAGGGTCTTTTAGGTTCACCTCGGCAATAAGGCGCTGCCAGAAATTCACCGGTTTGGTGTGGGGGTTATCGACCCGGAAGATCTTGACTCCGAGGCCAATCCACTTAAGCAAGATTCTCAGCGACTCTTGATAGATGCCCTCCGGATCATTATCAAAATTAATCGGGTAAATATCTTGGTATTTCTTCGGTGGATTCTCCGCGTAAGCGATCGAACCATCAGCTCGGGTCGTGAACCACTCCGGGTGCTTTTTTACCCAGGGGTGATCGGGGGAGGCCTGAAGAGCAAAATCCATCGCTATTTCAATACTCAGTTTGTTTGCGGCTTTGACAAAAGCCGCAAAGTCTTTTTCATTTCCAAGATCGGGGTGAATCACATCGTGACCACCTGCTTGACTACCTATAGCCCAGGGGGAGCCCGGGTCGGAATCTAGGGCAGTCAGTGAGTTGTTGGCGCCTTTCTTAAAGGCGCTACCGATTGGGTGAATCGGTGGAAGGTATAAAACTTCAAAACCCATGTTCTTGACCCGCTGCAGTGACTTAGTCGCGGTGGAGAAGTTTCCGGAAGTGATGCTACCGTCCGCGTTTTTTGAAGCGCCCTCACTCCTTGGGAAAAACTCGTACCAACTTCCACACCCAGCAAGCTTGCGCTCAGCTAGAACCTCGCGACTGGCACTTAGTGTTTCCAGCGAACGAACTGGCTCCAGCTTAAACATCGATAACATTTCTGGCTTATCCACCGCCGCGAGCTTGGCTTTGGCCGAAATAGAAACGTCTTCGAAAATTAGGATTAGCTGCTTTATTAGAGCCAGGGAATGCTTTGAGCGGTTTTTTTCTTTCGAAGCATTGGAAAATAGCGAAAGAGCCTCCAGAATCACGAGGTCGGTATCTTGAGCGATTGCAATTTTTACCGTCGCATTGTGGTGCCAGGTCGCGAAGTCATCTCCGAATCCGAGCACTTGATAGCTCCAAGTGCCAATCTCGTCTATTTGGACCCGGGTTTCAAAAAAGTCGCTTCCCGAAAAGTTTTCCTCGAGCCTTTTTTTAGTTGTCTTTCCACTTGGAGATACCAGAATAAGTTCTGCTCCGACCGCGTCGTGGCCCTCGCGAAACACCGTTGCTCCGAACGGAATAACCTCGCCCTGGTAAGCCTTGGCGGGGAAAAGACCGCCATCAACTTCGGGCTTGAGGTCGGCAATTCGAATTCGACCGATTGCGTTTGGTAGGCCCTTTGTCATGAGTCCCAACTTAGTAAAAAACCAAGCAGGCCGTAGACGCAGCTCTTCTAGAAAGCTTTTATTAAGGCCATGCTA
>NZ_JBASXC010000008.1:0-6329 GCF_049276775.1 Rhodoluna sp. | reverse complement strand
TGCTCAAAAGATGGATGTTTCCCCCGGAAGACTAATCCCAGACTCTTCGATCCTGGTTGCTGCAACAACAAAACCAAGAACCAGGCCCGAGTTGGCTTCGATGAAGACTTTTTCTGGAAGGGCAAGTCGCTCATACCTAGATCACTGGTGGGATGCGATACAGGCCGCAAACAAGGCAACTGAGCTGCCGAATTTGAAATCCGAGAAAACAGACGCGATACCCAACCACCGAAACTGGGTGAACAAATTTCCCGAGGCTGATCGCAGGCTCAAACTTGCAAAAGCTTCGCTACTTGAAGTTTCCAAACAACTGCTCATTCCGCTTGAGAACCTCCTGACACCCGAGGTTTTGCGTCAGTTGAGCTTCACGCCGCCAGTCGATGCGACTAAAGAAAACATTGCAAATAAGCTCCTCGAGCTTGGCGCGAGGAGATGGCAGACCGAACAAACTTCCTCAGTTATCGCCGAGGCTTTTAGTCTCGCTGCGAAATCTCCGACTGACCCGATAGAGGCTGCTCCATCGGCATCGGACGAGCATGAGGAACTCTAGAGCCTAGAACCTGGGCAACTATTTCTCTAGAGATGCTCTGCGCGGTGAGTCCAACTCTTTCAAGTATCTCTCCCCTTGAGGCGTGCTCAAGGAACTCGTCAGGCAGTCCTATCTCACTCAAGGCTGTGTCGATTTGTGCGGCGCGGAGGTCTTGACGGACCCGAGTTCCAATTCCACCGACTCGGATTCCGTCTTCGATGGTGACAACCAACCTGTGGTTGGCTGCCATTTTGACGATTGAATTTGGAACCGGAATCACCCAGCGAGGGTCAACAACGGTTGCGCCGATGCCCTGATCGGCAAGCATCTTCGCAACCTGGAGACCGGTTTCGGCCATCGCTCCCACAGTAAGGATCAATACGTCCTTGGAAGGACTCTCGTGCAAAACATCGACGCCGTCATCTAGTCTGCGAAGAGCGGGAAGCTCATTTGCAACGGTGCCCTTAGGAAAGCGAATCACCGTTGGAGCATCGCTAATGGCTACCGCCTCGGCAAGTTGTTCCTTTAGGCGAAGCTCATCTCTCGGTGAAGCAATTCTTATTCCGGGAACAATTTGTAGCATCGCCAGGTCCCACATGCCGTGGTGGCTTGCTCCGTCAGGGCCGGTGACACCAGCCCGGTCAAGAACAAAAGTCACTCCGGCTTTGTGGAGTGCAACATCCATTAGCACCTGGTCAAACGCTCGATTCATAAACGTTGCATAGACGGCAACCACCGGGTGCAATCCACCAAAGGCCATACCGGCTGCCGATGCGACCGCGTGCTGCTCGGCAATACCGACGTCAAAGACTCGTTCGGGATATTTTGCTGCAAACTTGTGCATACCAACCGGGATGAGCATGGCGGCTGTGATTCCAACAACTTTTGAATCTCGATCAGCTATTTCAACAATTTCATCTGAAAACACCGAGGTCCAACTGCGGGCACCTTTCGAGTCGACGGATTTTCCAGTGCCTGGGTCAATTTGCCCAACGGCGTGGAACTGGTCAGCCTCATCGCTTACAGCCGGGTCATAGCCCTTACCTTTTTGAGTGATGGCGTGAACTATAACCGGATTCGCGTACTTCTTGGCCTGTTGAAGGGCTGCCTCCATGGCGTGGAGATCGTGCCCGTCAACCGGGCCAATGTACTTCAAGTCAAGATTGGGGAACATCCCTTTTGGCGCAAATGAGCCAAGCAGACCCTTTCCTGCCCCGCGAATGGTTGAGTACGCGAGGCGTCCAATGGTGCCAAATTTGAAAAACACTTTCTTGCTCAATCGGTAGAGCTTGCGGTAAAACTTCTCGGTCCGAATACCATTTAGATACCTAGCTAATCCCCCAATTGTTGGAGCGTACGAGCGACCGTTGTCGTTCACCACTATTACAAGTTTCCGGTCGTTGTCGTCAGTGATGTTGTTCAGTGCTTCCCAGGTCATACCGCCGGTGAGCGCTCCGTCGCCAACCACTGCAATTACGTAGCGATCGTTTTGCTCCGTGAGTTTGTATGCCTTGGCGATACCGTCGGCCCAGGACAAAGAAGATGAAGCGTGAGAGCTTTCGACGATGTCGTGCTCGGACTCCGAGCGCTGAGGGTAGCCAGCCAAACCATCTTTTTGACGGAGGGTGTCGAAGTTCTTCCGACCGGTGAGAACCTTGTGAACGTAAGACTGGTGCCCTGTATCAAAAACAATGCTGTCGCTCGGAGAGTCAAACACCTTATGGATGGCAATTGTCGTTTCAACAACACCAAGGTTTGGCCCAAGGTGCCCTCCGGTTTTTGCAACCTTGGCAATCAGAAAGTCACGTACCTCTTGAGCAAGCTCCAAAAGCTGCTTGTGGGTAAGCGATTTTAGGTCTTCGGGACCATTCAGGTTATCTAGGATTGCCATTTAAAGTCCAACTTCTTTGCATGTGCAAGTATTCCTACGCCGATACCAACGAGCGAAGCACGTACTGCAAAATGCCTCCGTGCCTGAAATAATCCGCTTCACCCGGAGTGTCAATTCGAAGTACCGCATCAAAGACAACATCTTTTTTGCCACCCGCAGAGTGAGTCGATGGCCTCGCAGTTACTTTCAATGTCTTCGGGGTCACTCCCTCATTCAGGGCCTCGACTCCCTCTATGTTAAAGATTTCAGTTCCATCAAGTCCCAGGCTGTCAGCCGATGAGCCAGCTGGGAACTGCAGAGGTAGCACACCCATACCGATTAGGTTGCTGCGGTGAATACGCTCAAAGCTTTCAGTGATTACCGCCCTGACACCGAGCAGGCTTGTACCCTTAGCTGCCCAGTCTCTCGACGATCCCGAACCGTATTCCTTGCCGGCCAAGATCACAAGCGGCGTGCCTTCAGTTGCGTATTTTTTTGAGGCGTCGTAAATAAACGACTGCACACCATCGGCTGTTGTGAAGTCACGAGTGTAGCCACCCTCAACGTTGTCAAGCAGCTGATTACGTAATCTGATGTTGGCGAAAGTTCCTCGAATCATTACCTCGTGGTTTCCGCGCCTGGAGCCGTAGCTGTTGAAATCCACCCGAGACACTCCGTGCTCGGTCAAATACTGACCGGCTGGAGAATCTCCCCTAATAGAACCGGCAGGGCTGATGTGGTCGGTAGTCACGGAGTCACCAAGCTTTGCCAGCACTCGTGCACCCGAGATGCTTGTGACAGGCTTTGGATCCATAGTCATGCCGTCAAAGTATGGCGGCTTTCTTACGTATGTTGATCTTGCATCCCACGCGAAGGTGTCACCGGTTGGAGTGTCGAGAGACTGCCAGCGGTGATCGCCTTCGAAGACTCCGGCGTACTGCTTGGTGAACATCCCTGAGTTAATTGAAGAGTCAATCGTCTCCTGAACCTCAGACGGAGCTGGCCAGATGTCCTTTAGATAAACTTCGGAACCGTCTGTGCCAGTGCCGAGTGAATCTTTCTCAAAGTCAAAGTCCATAGTCCCAGCAAGCGCATAGGCGATTACTAGAGGAGGTGAAGCTAGGTAGTTCATCTTTACATCAGGATTGATGCGACCTTCAAAGTTTCGGTTTCCAGAAAGCACCGCAGTGACCGCCAGGTCGTTTTCATTGACAGCGTCCGAGATTTCCTGATCTAAGGGACCTGAGTTTCCAATACAGGTTGTGCATCCGTATCCAACCAGTTGAAAACCGAGTGCATCTAGGTCTTTAGTAAGACCCGACTTGTCGTAGTAATCGGTCACTACCTTGGACCCCGGTGCAAGCGATGTCTTAACCCAAGGTTTTGCAGTCAAGCCCTTTGCGACAGCTTTTCTGGCCAATAGACCCGCTGCTAACATCACAGACGGGTTGGAGGTGTTGGTGCAAGATGTGATCGAGGCGATGCTCACATGTCCGTGATCCATGGCAAACTCCTTCCCCTTGACCTGAGTTGGATGTGACGCGACTGAAGCGTAGGCCTTGATGTCTTCCGAGAACTTGCGCTTTGAAGCAGATAGTTCAATCCGATCCTGCGGACGCTTAGGCCCGGCAATCGAAGGAACCACGGTGGAGAGATCGAGCTCAAGATATTCACTGTATCGAGGCTCAATCGACGGATCATGCCAAAGTCCCTGCACCTTGCTATAGGCCTCGACCAGAGCGATCTCATCTTCTTGGCGTCCGGTAAATCGGAGGTAATCGAGTGTGACCTGGTCTATTGGGAAAATAGCAACCGTTGAACCAAACTCCGGGCTCATGTTTCCGATCGTTGCTCGGTTAGCAAGTGGCACCGAAGCAACTCCCGCGCCATAAAACTCGACGAACTTTCCAACTACACCGTGCTTTCTAAGCATCTCAGTGATGGTAAGCACTACATCCGTTGCGGTAGCTCCCATAGGAATTTGTCCAGTGAGCTTAAATCCAACGACTTTTGGAATGAGCATCGAAACTGGCTGACCGAGCATGGCTGCCTCGGCTTCAATTCCGCCCACTCCCCAACCGAGAACGCCTAGCCCGTTCACCATGGTGGTGTGTGAGTCGGTGCCGACGCAAGAGTCTGGGTAAGCGTGTATCTCTCCATTTACTTCCCGCGTCATTACTGTTCTGGCGAGATACTCAATGTTCACCTGGTGCACAATTCCAGTGCCGGGGGGAACAACCTTGAAATCATCAAAGGCCATCTGACCCCATCGAAGGAACTGGTAACGCTCGGCATTACGCTGGTACTCGTATTCGACGTTTCTCTCAAAAGCGTCAGCCGAGCCGGCAACATCAATTACGACCGAATGGTCGATTACTAATTCCGCGGGGGCTAGAGGGTTAATCTTCTTTGGGTCTCCCCCAAGTTCCACCATGGCTTCGCGCATGGTGGCAAGATCGACAACGCAAGGCACACCGGTGAAATCCTGCATGATTACACGTGCTGGAGTGAACTGAATCTCGGTGTCGGGCTCTGCCTTAGGGTCCCAGTCAACGATGGACTGGATGTGCGAAGAAGTGACGTTGGCTCCGTCTTCGGTTCGAAGCAAGTTCTCAAGCAAAATCTTTAGGCTGTATGGCAAGGTCTTGGCATCCAATTTGGTCATGTCAAAGATGCGGTACTTTTTGCCTGCTACTTCAAGTGAACGACCGGTGCCGAAACTATCTACCTTTGACACTTACTTATCTCCCTAATTGATTGAGGGCTAAATTGGGCCCTGTGGAACCAAAATACCACCCTCAGCGAGGCTTTAGCACGGTTGCACGGAGCATCAGCCAGGTGCTCAAGATAACCAGAGCATAGAGCGGAGGTCCCATTGCGACTCTGGCGGTAGCCAACAGCTCAGTGTTCCCAGCAAAGTAAAGCGGCAGCTGAACTGCCAGTCTCAAGCTGAAAAACCCAACCCAGAACGCTGTTACGCCTGAGTAAATTGCCAGCAGCCGACGTTCCTTGCGCCAACTCATGTTGTGACCTCGCAGCAGTTCAACCAGGACCCCGATGATGGGCCAGCGAACCAAAATTGAAATCAACAAAACTGAACCGTAAACGGCATTTGTTACAAAGCCGGGGATGAAGTAATCAACCGCTTGACCACCTTCTCGGAGTGCGAGCCAGGCAGCAAACCCAACCGCGATTGCTCCAATCAGGGCACTGGATGCAGACTTTCGGGTGATGAGTCGGTAAAGAATGAATACTGCCGAGGTTCCACCGGCCAAAATAACGGAGATAAGAGCCTCGCCTGAAATAGCAAAGCTGGTCCCAAATAAAATGCTCGGCAGTATTGTTTCGACTACACCCAGCCAACCTCCCATGCCCGCAAGAAGGGACTTTCGATCAAACTGTAGGTTTCCATTCTCAGCGCTCACCCCCAGACGCTTGGCCGCGGAGTCCCTCAGTTCGTCGCTCGACACTATGGGCTCACCTTCTTGGCTCCGACCGGGGCTACCAACTGGAGTAATTCTTTTGGCGGCATCGGGAACGGACCACGAACCACAACAATCGAGCGAAAGATATCAATCATGTGCGTCATGGCAAGAGTGTCACCGAGAGCAAGTCCTGAAATGACACCGCGAAGGAACCACTTCGGTCCATCGACGCCAATGAACTTGGCTAGCCTAAAACCTGAATTCTTCGAAGGTATCTGAGCGTTTAACTCAGTCCCTAAGGGACCAACCACGGTTTCGGTCTTTCCACCCTGGGCAAGAATAGATTCCTCCAAACTCTTTCTAATTTCATGCCAAATACCCGCGCTACCCGGAGCGCTAAAGGCTTGCAACTGAAGAGAAGACCCTTGGTGGTCGATTGTGAGGGCAACGATTCTGCTTGAAGCTTCGTCGACCTCAAGCTTGAGCGTGACGTCCTCTCTGACTG
>NZ_JBASXC010000007.1:0-2129 GCF_049276775.1 Rhodoluna sp. | reverse complement strand
GCCTAGGAGGACTTGAACCTCCGACCTCTTCATTATCAGTGAAGCGCTCTAACCACCTGAGCTATAGGCCCATAGAGCCTTCCTGAGTCTAATGCATCAATATTGGATGCTCAAACCCCATTTCGGCCCAAGGTATTTCTAGTTATTCGTGAAGCCAACGGCAATGCCGCCCGTGATCTTGCCAATCACGTTGAAGATCATCGCGTAGATACCCGCCAGGGCGGTTCCCAAAATGACATTCACAATCGCCAGCGTGCTGGCAAAAGACATGACCCGAGGCAGAGATAGTTCCTGCTCTAGATCGACTCCGCCATCCCCAAAGATTCCAGTCAGTAGTGCATCGAGGGATGACAGAAGGCCAATTTGACCGAGCACAAACCACAGGGCCAAGAAGCCAACAATGGTTGCAATGCCGGCTGCAAAGGTTACAAAAAAGCCCACCTTCATAGCCGACCAAACCTCAACCTTGACCAGTTTGAGTTGGACCTGCTTTAGTGAGGGAGCAGGGCGAGAGCCGAATCTTTTCTTTCTTGCCGGAGCATCGCTCATTCTTCTGTTGCCCCTTCCAGGTTTCGCTCAGAGTTCTTAGCTAGTCCAATTACTGAATCAGCCTCGTTGAATCTTGCAAAAACAACACCCATGGTATCCCGGCCCTTGGCCGGAACTTCACTGACGGCTGACCTGACAACTTTACCGCTCGAGAGCACAACTAGCACCTCGTCAGCTTCACTACAGATTATTGCCCCCACTAAATCACCGCGTTTTTCTTCGAGTTTGGCCACCTTTATGCCCAAACCACCCCTGTTTTGAGGTCGGTATTGATCCACCGCACTGCGCTTGGCATAGCCACCTTCGGTGGCAATAAAGACGTAAGAGTCATCAATATCATTGATGACAGTTGCCGAAAGCAAGAAATCTCCCTTTCGGAAATTCATTCCGATATTTCCTGAGGTGTCGCGCCCCATCGCTCGAAGTGATTTCTCTGAAGCTGAGAACCTAATTGACATTCCCTTGCGTGAAACCAACAACAGATCATCGGAATCAGAAACCAGCATCGCGGAAACTACCTCATCGTCACCCTTTAGCTTGATGGCGATGATACCGCCGGAGCGTGGTGTGTCATAGGCCTCAAGTGCTGTCTTTTTAACCAGACCACTGCGAGTAGCAAGAACCAGATACGGCGCCTTGCTGTAATCCTTGATGTCCAATATGGACGCGATCTGCTCATCGGGTTGCAGGGCAAGCAAGTTTGCCACGTGCTGACCCTTAGCATCTCTTCCCGCCTCTTGAACCTCGTAAGCCTTGGCGCGATAGACGCGTCCCTTGTTGGTGAAGAACAGGAGCCAGTGGTGCGTGGTTGTGACAAAGAAGTGCAGCACAACATCGTCGGCGCGAAGCGATGCGCCCTTGACTCCCTTGCCGCCTCGGTGCTGGCTTCGGTAGTTGGTTGACTTGGTTCGCTTGATGTAACCACCGCGGGTCACGGTGACAACCATCTCTTCTTCCGGGATTAGGTCCTCGGTTGAAACATCGTCGTCTCCGCCAACCTGAAGGGCGGTTCTTCTGTCGTCTCCGTGACGAGAAACAACTTCCTCAAGTTCGGTCTTGATAATCCCGCGCTGCTTCTTTGGGCTCGCGATGATCGACTTGTATTCCTTGATCTCAAGTTCAAGCGCTGCTGCCTCATCGATGATCTTCTGGCGCTCAAGGGCGGCCAGCTGTCTTAGCTGCATGTTCAAAATGGCACGAGCTTGCAGCTCGTCTATTTTGAGAAGCTTAATCAGGCCGTCCTTGGCATCATCCGCCGTAGCACTCTTTCTAATGAGAGCAATTACCTTGTCTAGTGCATCGAGGGCCTTTAGGTAGCCGCGAAGGATGTGGGCGCGCTCTTCGGCTTTTTTGAGCCTGAAGTTTGTTCTTCGAACAATGACGTCAACCTGGTGTTCAACCCAGTTGGAGATAAAGCCATCAAGCGAAAGAGTTCTTGGAACTCCGTCAACTAGCGCCAGCATGTTGGCAGAGAAGTTTTCCCGCAGCTGGGTGTACTTATACAAGTTGTTTAGTACAACTCTTGCAACTGCGTCTTTTTTCAAAACAATGACAAGGCGCTGACCGGTGCGACCGGAGGT
>NZ_JBASXC010000006.1:0-1819 GCF_049276775.1 Rhodoluna sp. | reverse complement strand
CGTTTGGAGTATCCGCGCTGGCGTTTGCAATTCTTAGCCCGAAGAAGGAGCGTTAAATGCCACCAATTCCAGACTGGCTGCTAATTATTCTTCTACTTCTAGGAGCTGGAGTCTTAGGTTGGCTAGTCCTTATGGTCATAACGTTTATAGGAATAGCAATTATGCCAAAGGACGCCAATGACAATATCTACTACGAGAAGAAGGATAAATAAATTGAAAGGCATTACAAGAACTTTCAACGTTAAAGACTACGACGAACTACGCGACGTAATCCCAACCAGTGGACTATTTGACATGACAGACTGCGCACTAGAGATTTGGTGTCCGGAGGCTGCTCAGACTGACGAGATAGAAAAGATGACTCGTCTTGTAGAGTCAATGGTTCACGTTACAGACGTCAAAGTTGGATCGGCAGTGGAAAATTTAGCTAGCTCTGACTACACAATTAAAGTTATAGAGGCACCCAATAGAAAAGTGAGATGATTCCCTCCGAAATAGAGGAAAGATAAAATGACAATGACACAAGAAGAAAAGAAGTACATAAAGAAGAATCAACGTCTACCTAGAGAGATACAAGATGCCTTTACATCTCTTAGGGGAGTTCAGAGTGACGCTTTAATCAGGGAGCTAGTAGATAACCACTGGACCTATGAAGCTGTTGCAAATGCGTCTGGACTTACCAGAGAGCGCGTTCGCCAAATTGCAAATGCGGTTCGTAACCTGGCTAAGGAATTCGATTTTGATCTCGAGATCGACATTCCAGAGCCCCCCGTAAAAGAGGAGAAAGAAAAGCCTCAGTACGTGGAGCCAGAGCCAGAAACCCTAAAGCGACTACTGGAGCTTCAGCCGTACGCACAGCAGGTTCGCTCCAACGGAACCAAGTACCGCGAAGAGGCAGAGGAGTACACTGCTCTGCTTAATCACGCTCACACCGTTGAGGGGGTTACTCTTTACCGTCTAGCTAAGCGTCTAGGAGTTACTCATGGTGCTCTACGCTTCCGCTTGGTTCGCTACGGATACAAGAAGCCTGTTACTGCAACAAGCACGGTTTACAGTCCGGTAAAGCAAGAGAATCGAGCAACAGATGGCTAACCTTCAAGACTATTTTAACGACTCACTCAGGAAAGAAAAGTTTGCTATTCTTGTAGCTGCAAGAGTGAATGATATTAGGTCTGGCACTGCCTCGCCTCTCGAATTTGAGAAGGCGGGCGGAATCCATCACCTACCAATAGAAGAAACTCTTATGTTTGCAGATCTTGTCGCAAGGGCAGTCTGTGCACACCTAGACCAACCAATACCAGGAGAGGAAAGTAGTGAGTAACTACGACGTAAACGAAAGTTCAGCTGAAGCCAAGTGCCCAGTTAACATGGGAACTGCAGGAGGCGCGTCTGCAGAACTAGGAACCACCAACAACGACTGGTGGCCAAACCAGATTAGTGTTGACCCACTTCTAAAGGGCAACTCTAAGAGCGACCCCTACATCGAAGGCTTCGACTATGTTGAAGAGTTTGGCACCCTAGACTTGCTAGAAGTCAAGGACGAGATCGTGGAGGTTATGAAGACCTCTGTTAGCTGGTGGCCAGCAGACTACGGACACTACGGTCCGTTCTTTATCCGTATGGCGTGGCACGCTGCCGGAACCTATCGTGTTTCCGATGGCCGTGGCGGTGGAGGCGAGGGCCTACAGCGTTTCGCTCCACTTAACTCATGGCCAGACAACGTAAACCTAGACAAGGCTCGCCGTCTACTATGGCCAGTCAAGAAGAAGTATGGACGCAAGCTCTCTTGGGCTGACCTAATGATTCTTGCAGGTAACGT
>NZ_JBASXC010000005.1:0-7225 GCF_049276775.1 Rhodoluna sp. | reverse complement strand
GGACCAGTGCGGCGTGCTGCCAAGCTTGATGGCTCAATGTGCCGGTCGTGCATGTCGAAATGTCATGACTTTCGTTGGGATATTTCAATCGAATAAGGCCTCTTGGAATTTTGGGACCAAGAGTGCTAATATAGAGCGCACAAACCCGGACTAGGGCCTGAGTTCTTGTTAGATCCAAACCTGCCATCGTCCATTGCTACCGTCCGCCCCAGCACAATGATGCTAGGGGCAACGCAAAGTTCTTCTCACAGTGGTTATGCAAGCGCTGTGCCAGATCTGCGCCAGACGCTCGAGGGAATTCCACCTGCTTTGGCGCTGGATCGCAACAAGCGATCAGAACACCATCGGGCTGAAGTGACGATTTATCACCCTTCGCTTGGTCCGTCTTCGGTGAACACCGAGAACGCCTTAATGGCCCGCGCACTTTTGTCGCCGACCTATATACATGACAGTGCCGCAACGCGCATGGCCCGTGTATCGACAATGATGAATACAGCGCTGCCGCGTTTCGGGCGGTCCGTCGACGTTTGGGCGTAAAGCGGTCAGGGGGGCTGGGTTTTTCAGTCCAGGCCGTCGAAGCTGTCGAGTAAGGTCACCTCGACCTCGGGAAGATCGACGATCCAGTCACCATTCTCAATCTGCTTCCATGACCAAGCGGGCGGTGCAGCCATGCTGGGCTTTGAGCGAAGGTTGAAAAAGAACGGCCGGAAACTCTTGATGACCTGCTCAAGGTTATACTCGGCGATCTTGGTCCCATCCAATTCCGACGAGAACATGCCTTTGATCCGCCGCACCTCACCATTGGCCTTAAAAGTGATGCGGTTATAGGCGTAAGAGCGTAGCACGACGTCGGCATCCTGTGCCTCGGCCTCGGACAAGACCCGCAAAAACCCTTCGATGCTTTGTTCGATCAGGTCCGGCCCGATCTCGGCATAGCGTTCGGATAGAACCTTGGCGTATTTCTTGGCGAAAAGATCAAGCGATAGGGGTGAGACAAGATAACGTTCCGCAGCCACGGCAACAGTTGCTGACAAAAGCCATTCAGGACAAAATTTTTGCATCAAACCACCATTCTTGAGCTAGCGTCGGGCAAGTTACCCACCCGGTTTTTTCTTGATCGCCTCCCATGATTGGATGATTTCGTCAAGCATTACAACGCAACTATCGAGGCTGTTGTCTTGCTTGCTTGCAAAAGCCTGTAGAAGTTGGTGACGACAGTATTCGTAAAGTCTGAACAGGTTTTCCGCGATCTCGCCACCACGTGCGAAATCCAAGCTCGTTTCCAGAATATAGATTGCTGTAAACGCCTTGGTAAATTGCTCGCGCAGGTCAAGGGTGCGGTTTTCCGGATCAGCAATCTTGCGCAGATTCTTGTTCAGCTCCTGCATGACGACAAGAATAGTCGCATGGGGGTCTGAAATGTCGTTCACCTGAACCCGGTGATCGTGGATGTACTTTGAGCGTGCGAGTGCATAGTTCATGTTCGGCCGTCACTTTTCTTTCGTCTTCAGTATCTTAAACGGCAGGTTGAACAATTTGTTTAGTTGCCAAACTGCTCCCTCAGCGTGCGTGTGATCGTGTTTTGCCGTTCACTTGAGATACAATCAGCAACCAGTGAAACTGACCGCGACGCTTTTTCATCATAGCCTGCGTATTCGATTGCCGGATAGCTGGGGTCGATGGCAAGCCGGACGATTTCACCGCGTTTCAGGCGCATATTTGCCAATCCATTGCTGAAACGTGCTGTGCGCCCACTTTCTGGGGCGTAGGCGATGAAATAGGTGTCGGCCACTGGGCAAGAGTTGCTCAAGGTGACCTGCACATCGATCAGACCGTCGCTTCTTCCGCGATCAAATAGGCCCATCCACGCCATGGTCGCGCCGATTACCCCAAGAATGACAAAGAGAATGATAGCGCCTACGAGATTTGGGTTCATGGGCCTTTCCTTCCTTGGGGCATGTTCTTCCTGCAAGACACGTACCGAAGTGGCGGGCATTTATCCACAATCTGCAATTTTCCGTGACGGTTTTCAGTTGGGTGCCGATGTGTGAGATCGCAATGCAGTGCCAATTTTCTGACGCGCGTGAAAACAGTGAGCAGAGGAGGGGTTTTCGATGTTTCGCGTGATTTATTTTTTTATTTTAAATCATACACTTAAATTAAATCACCGGATGATATCTCACATTCATGCCAGTTTGGCTCAGTTCTTGCCTTTTGTAATGCGAGCTCGGGATAGAGGGTTCGAAAAGGGGGCACGCGTGACCAAAATTATTTTGGACCGAACGGTTTTCGCAAATGCGGAGAACCTCGCAGAAATGATCCGTCGACGCGGCATTGAAGTGTTGCTGGTCGACGGCTGGCCCACGGATACCGCAGAGAAATCCCCGATCCTTGTGATTTCCGGCGCCGCCGAGGCCGCGATGGGTGGCACACAGAAATTGCTCGAGCGTGCGCGTGCGCTTCGCCCCATGCGTGTTGCCGTGATTGATGAGGCCGCAGAAGCTTTCTCCATCCGTGAAGAGCTTGAAGGCAAACTTCAGCGGCTCAGCCTGCGTGCCGAAGAGGCGCGTACGCCCTATGGGCAGGCCATCGCAGTGGACACGTTATGTTTTGGACTATCCGCGATGATCAGCGCTGACGAAGCGAGCCGACAGTTGATGGGTGTCGCCGATCGTGTTGCGCGCGCTGATGTCACCGTGTTGATCAATGGGCCAACCGGGACCGGTAAAGAGGTCTTGGCGCGTTTCATCCATGCGCGTTCGCCGCGCGCGGAAAAGCCTTTCGTGGCGATCAATTGCGCAGCGATCCCTGAGAATATGCTTGAGGCCATGATGTTTGGCCATGAAAAGGGTGCCTTTACCGGGGCATCGGTCGCCAACATCGGCATTTTTCGGGCGGCCGATGGCGGGACCCTTTTGCTTGACGAAATCTCGGAAATGCCGATTGGGCTGCAATCCAAATTGTTGCGCGTGCTGCAAGAGCGCCGCGTAACGCCGCTTGGGGTGCAGAAAGAAATTCCGGTGGATGTGCGGGTCATCGCGACGACAAACCGCGACATGGTCGCCGAGGTACGCCGCAACAGTTTTCGCGAAGATCTTTTCTACCGGCTCAACGTATTTCCGCTCGAAACTTTGCCGCTCTGCGGCCGGCCCGATGATATTCTCCCGCTGGCTGTCGGGCTGTTGCGCCGCCATGCCGAAGCAGGCGCGACAATCCCTTGGATGACACCCGAAGCGGCCAGAGTGCTCGAGTGCCATGATTGGCCAGGCAATGTGCGTGAGTTGGAAAACGTCATTCAACGTGCACTGGTATTGCATGTGGATGGCTGCATCACCGCGGCTGATATCGTTCTTGATACTGGACGTTCGTTGCAAATGCGCCCGGCGTGGCTTGACCAACGCGCCATGCCGTTCGGTCTTAAGGAGGGCGCCGCATGAGTAGCATCGGCGGGCTCAAGTTTCAGGTCGATCAAACCCACCTGAAGTCACTCGCAAAGGCGCATGAAGCGCTTGAGACGAAGCCCAGTACGGCGGATTTTTCGCAGCGGCTGGCTGACGGTTTGAAATCCGTGGCCTCGGCGCAGAACGAGGCATCAGCCTTGGGGACGGCCTTTGAGGCTGGCACTGAACAAAATCTCGCGAAAGTCATGGTCGCGCAGCAAGTCTCGTCGCTGGGTTTTCAGCTGACGCTCAATGTCCGCAACAAGGCTTTGAGCGCTTACAAAGACATCATGAACATGCCCGTTTGACCCATAGCGGCAAAGGCGAATTAGAGGAACGGGACTGAGCATGGCAGAGACGACCCAACCCACACAAATGACCCGCGGCGCCGTTGGTGCCGGGTCTGGCTTGGTGCCATCTGGTGGCAATATGCTTGCAAGTGTGCGCAATGTAACCTCGCAGCCGGGGTTTCAGCGCGCCATGCCGACGATGATCGCGGCCCTTGCGGTCGTATTGGGGCTCGCGGCCTATTTGTACATGCTCGAGCCGGCGCGCACGACGCTTTATGCCTCGTTGTCCGAGGCCGATAAGGCGAATGTTGTTGAATCGCTGACAAATTCTGGCATCGAAGTGACCCTCGATCCCGTCACAGGCGATGTTTTGGTGCCGGTCGGCGACTACCATCGGTCGCGGATGAGCCTTGCGGCACAAGGTCTGCCGACCTCTGCCCCCGAGGGTTACGCCGCGCTTGGTGATATCCCGATGGGAACGTCGCGCTCGGTCGAGACGGTGCGCCTGAAACAAGCACAAGAGATCGAACTCGCCCGGTCGATCAACGAGATTTCTGCGGTGCAAGCGGCGCGGGTGCATCTGGCGCTGCCTGAGCGTTCAGCCTTCGTGCGCCATCAGGAGGCCCCTACGGCTTCGGTGTTTTTGCAACTGGCCTCGGGGCGTCGGTTGGATGAGGGGCAAGTGGAGGCGATTGTGAACCTCGTGTCCACCTCGGTTACCGGTATGGCGCGCGAGAATGTTACCGTGATTGATCAAACAGGACGGCTTTTGTCGAAATCGCTCGATGATCCGGCCTCGATTTTGACGGACACCCAACTCCAATATCGCATGCGCTTGGAGGGTATCTATCGCTCGCGGATCGAGTCGCTTGTTACCCCGATTGTCGGGCCAGGCAACGTCAACGCGCAGGTCAATATCGAGATCGACTTTACCCGCAATGAAGTCACAGAAGAGCGCGTCGATCCAGAAGGGACCGCGCTGCGCAGCGAGCAAAACACGCTTGACGTCGCAGCCAATGCCGAGGCGCGCGGTGTGCCCGGCGCTACGTCGAACACGGCACCTTCCGAGGCCGAAATCGCCGATCGGCAGGCGGCCAGCCCAAGCGGCGCGGGCCAGTCTGAAAATCGTTCAAGCAGCGAAGTCAGAAACTACGAGGTCAGCCGCCGGGTATCGACGACGATGTCGCCATCAAATCGCATCGTCAAGATCGACGCGGCCCTCCTGCTGCGGACCCAGATGGTCATTGATCCTGAGACGGGTGTGGCACAACCCCAGAATATGTCGCCTGAAACAATGGCCGATATCGAGCGGCTGGTCAGCAGCGCCATTGGCCTAAGCGCGGCGCGTGGCGATAACCTCACGGTCACGGCCCAACCTTTTGTCTCGACACTCGAAGGCGTATCCGTAGATTGGTTCCAGACTGATTGGATTGAGAACCTCGCCAAACAGATCGTGACAGTGCTGTTGCTGGCAGTGATCACCCTTGGGGTTATCCGGCCGCTTCTGAACCGCGTACTCGTACCCTCTGGTGGCGCGGCTATGGGACATGGCGGCATGAGCGAGATCGAGGCCGAGGCACTTGAATCCGTGGAAGTCGGGGATGGCGAGACCCTTGAGGACATCAAGGCCAAGCTGAAACCCAAGAAATCCAACATCTCCTTGGAGATGCTCGATACCGCGAACACCTATGACGACAAGGTTGCCATCATCCGGATGATCGTCGGAGATGAGGCGGGCCGCGTGTCGAACGTGTTCAAACAAATGATGAAAAAAGAGCTGGACCAGAAAGCTTGACCGACCGTTCCGACGCGTGCGCGCCGGTCTAATGACTTTGAAGGAAGAAACGCCATGGCAGACGCTGCCACGATCAGCACCGATGACGAGGTTCGCCTTTTTGATACGCTCACCGGTACGCAGAAATCGGCCATCTTGATGATGCTGCTGGGCGAGGATGAAGCCGCGGAGATCCTCAAGAACCTCTCGCCGCGTGAGGTGCAACACCTCGGCGCTGCGATGTACTCGGTGCAAGGTGTCGATCAGCAAACCGTCAATCTTGTGCTTGACGAGTTTCTGGCCATCATTAAGCAACAGACAAGCATCGGTCTTGGTGCCGGGAACTATATTCGCAACGTCTTGACCAAGGCACTTGGTGGCGACAAGGCGCAGTCGGTTCTCAGCCGAATTACGCCGGCCTCGTCCGAGCGGCCGATCGATATTCTCGACTGGATGGATGCGCGTTCAATCGCCGAACTGATTATCGATGAACATCCACAGATCGTCGCCCTGATTATCTCCTACCTTGATTATGGCCTCGCCGCTGACGTTCTGGGGCTTTTGCCGCATGATCTACAGCCCGAGGTCGTGGCCCGTATCGCCACGCTGGAAACCGTTCAACCCGATGCGGTGCGTGAGCTTGAACGCGTGATGCAGCTCAAGTTCAAGGCCAACACCACGCTGCGCGCCTCGCAGATCGGTGGGGTCAAGGCGGCGGCCAAGATCATGAACTTCACCAAAACCGCGATGGAACAGCGGATCATGAAGGACATCAAGAAGGCCGATAAGGACCTGATGACCGCGATCCAAGACAATATGTTCGTCTTCGACAACCTGGTCATGTCGGATGAGCGCTCGCTGCAAACCTTGCTGCGCTCGGTCGATACCGATGTGCTGGTGCTTGCCCTCAAGGGGGCCGACGAGTTGCTGCGCGAAAAGCTTTTCGCCTGCATGTCGACGCGAGCGGCTGCAAACATCAAGGACGAGATGGAGGCTCTTGGCCCCGTGCGTTTGACCGAAGTGCAAGAGGCGCAAAAGCAAATCATCAACGTCGCGCGCAAGATGTCGGACGATGGCTCCATCGTTCTGGCCGGGCGCGGCGGCGACGAGATGGTCTAAGCCATGCAACCCAGCGCAACCAACCCCGAGGCCAAGGTGCAAGATCAAGCCCCGCTCGACGAGGGCGAAATCAATCGCTTGATCGCGGCTGCGCGTGCCGAAACCTATCGGCCCTCCGACACGCCGCTGCATCCCACGGTTGATACTTTCCGTCCCAAAAGCTTGTTGGACCTCGCGCTGCTACGGCGTGACGCTGACAAAGCGGCGATGCTGGCACAAGCGGCTGAAGACGGCGATGCAGCCCTTGCCGACAACGGGTCGGGGGAAGTGATCCACGCGGATAGTGTCGCCCAAGATACGACGGCCAAAGCAGATGCGCACGACCTGGGCATCGAGGATGCGGTTCTCGCCGAACAACCGACCTCAGACCCAGAGGATACCGTTTCTGCACCCATCGCCGATGGCGATGATCCGGTCGCGGCCCAGTCTGATCGCGGTGCTCAAAGCCAGGATACCAGCCCCACAGTTGCCACAACAGCACTGCCTGTCAGCGCGGAGATGTTGGATCAAATCCGCGCGGAGGCTTTCGCTGCTGGTCGTGCCGAGGCAGAAGCGGAGGCACAGGAGCGCCTTACCTCTGCAATCGAAACCCTAGAGGCTGC
>NZ_JBASXC010000004.1:0-25168 GCF_049276775.1 Rhodoluna sp. | reverse complement strand
CCAGAGATCAAACCTTCACAGCAATTTTTGTTTTGCTTATCGGCTACGGCCTATTGTCAACGGTTCTGAGCTACCGATATAAGATGCCAATCTCAATTGTTTGGTCTACTCCGGGAGCGGCGTTTCTAGCGGCATCTGCCGGATTGGGTCTGGAATTTGATCAAGCGGTTGGCGGATTCTTACTCTCCGGAGTATTACTGACAATCACAGGTTTTTGGCCTGCGCTTTCGAATCTGGTTCAGAGAATTCCTTCAACTATTGCAAGCGCAATGCTTGCCGGAATTCTGTTTGTTTTTGTTATCACTACGGTGCAGGCTTCGGTAAATTACCCGCTAATTGTTTTGCCTTTTGTGGTGCTGTGGTTTTTCCTTAATCGCATAGCTCCGATCTGGGCGACACCGATTGCAATCGTTCTGGCGTTTGGGCTCATGAGTGTGGATGTGGGAGCTGGCTGGCTTGAGACCGTGAGCCTGGTCCCAAGATTTGATTTGGTGATTCCAGCGTTCGAGTTGATACCAATGATCTCAATCGGAATTCCGCTCTACCTGATTACCATGGCAAGCCAAAACCTTCCGGGGATTGCAATCATGAAGGGCTTCGGATATACGGTTCCGGTTAGGGCTGTGATTGGATCAACGGGTATTGCAACAGTCGTGGCTTCTTTCTTCGGCGGGTTTGGCATGAACCTTGCAGCCATCACGGCCGCCATCAATGCGAACGAGCAAGCCGCTAAAGACCCAAGCCGTCGCTGGCTCGCCTCTTTTGTTGGAGGGTTGGTCTATTGGCTTTTTGCAATTGGTGCCGGAGTGTTCGCAGCTTTTGTTTTGGCAGTTCCATCAGATCTTTTGTTGGCGGTAGTTGGACTGGCATTGCTACCCAGCTTTATTTCGGCGATTGGCGTGTCACTAGAGGACAAGGAAGCCAGACTCCCAGCCGCCATCACTTTTATCGTTGGAGCAGCTGGAATCAGTGTTTTTGGAATTGGCGGCGCATTCTGGGCCCTGGTTGCCGGGCTGTTGGTTCTGGCCTGGCAGAAAGCGCCCCTGAAGCGCTAGCCTGCGGGTTTGAAAATAACCTCTTCAACCAGCGTTTGTTCTCCCGGAACAATTTCTAGGCTTTCAATCTTTCCAACTGACCTTAGGTCATCGGCTATTGAGGAAAGCCCCTCGGAGTTTGCTGAGGAAATTCGAATTGAAGCGATTTCAGCCTTCATTGAAAGCTGCTGGTCGGATTTTGACTTTCTAATACCCATCAGAGCCTCTGATGCGCTGGCCATCAGCTTTGGGTCCGATCCGCTTGAGTATTTCGTGAGCTCGCCAGTTGTTGGCCAACTGCTTAGGTGGATACTGCCTTCTTGCCACCAACTCCAGGCTTCCTCTGTTGCAAATGGAATGAATGGCGCGAGCAACCTAAGCAGCGTGTGTAGGGCGATTCGTAAAGCAGATACAGCGGAGGCTTGAGCCTCGGGTGTGGTGGCTTGCCCGTAGGCACGCTCTTTCACGAGCTCCAGGTAATCATCGGTGAAGTTCCAGAAGAAAGTCTCGGTGACTTCCATTGCCTTGGTGTGGTCGTAGGCTTCAAAAGCTTTTCCAGCTTGGTCAACAACCTCCGAAAGTGCAGCAAGCATTGCACGGTCAATTGGCTCGGTGACTTCTGCAGTCTGAGAGCCGATTTCAAAAGATAGAACAAACTTGGCGGCGTTTAGAACCTTGATTGCCAAGCGACGACCGACCTTCATCTGACCCACGTCAAAGGCTGCATCGGTACCGAGTCTTGCCGCGGCTGCCCAGTAGCGAACTGCGTCGGAGCCGTGCTCATCGAGTAGATCGTTTGGAACAACTACGTTGCCCTTTGATTTGGACATTTTCTTGCGGTCCGGATCAAGAATCCATCCCGATAGCGCTGCGTCTGACCAAGGCAGGGCCCCTTCTTCCTGGAGAGATCTCAAGACGGTCGAAAACAACCAGGTGCGAATGATGTCTTGACCCTGAGGTCGAAGATCAAATGGGAAAACCTTCCCGTACTTTTCTGGATCAGAGATCCAACCACCGGCCAGTTGAGGAGTCAAAGAGGAGGTGGCCCAGGTGTCCAAAATGTCAACCTCGCCGATAAAGCCATTTGGTTTGCCGCGCTGATCCTCGGTGAATCCAACCGGTGCCTGACTCGACGGGTCTACCGGAAGAGATGCAATGTCCGGGGTAATTACTTTTTCAAAGTCTGGGTTGCCATCGGCGTCTAGCTGATACCAGACCGGAATTGGGACTCCAAAAAAGCGCTGGCGCGAAACTAGCCAGTCTCCGGTTAGACCGTTGACCCAGTTTTCATACCTGACTCGCATGAAATCGGGGTGAAACTTAAGGGTTTTGCCAAGGCCAATGAGTTTTTCACGAAGCTCTGCATCGCGTCCACCGTTTCTGATGTACCACTGACGGGTAGAAACAATCTCGAGGGGCTTATCGCCTTTTTCGAAGAACTTCACCGGGTGCGTTATCGGCTTGGGTTCGCCGACCATGTCTCCCGATTCGGTCAGAAGCTCGACAATTGTCTGCTTTGCGGAAAAGACGGTCTTGCCGGCTAGTTGAGCAAATATCTCTTTGCCCTTGGCGTCTCTTATAACAGCCGGCGCCTCTGAGATGATTCGACCATCCCAGCCGAGGATTGCTCTGTTGGGTAGATCAAGCTCGCGCCACCAAATGACGTCGGTTACGTCACCGAAGGTACAGATCATCGCGATTCCGGAACCTTTGTCTTTTTGTGCAAGGTGGTGAGCTAACACCGGAACCTCAACACCAAATAAAGGGGTCTTTACAGATTTGCCAAACATCGGCTGGTAGCGCTCATCGTCTGGGTGGGCAACTAAAGCAACACACGCCGGAATGAGCTCTGGCCTGGTTGTTTCAATAAAGATTTTTCCATCCGGCCCGTCGAATCCGATTCGGTGGTAGGCGCCGGGCTGATCGCGATCCTCAAGTTCTGCTTGGGCAACAGCTGTTCTAAAAGTCACGTCCCATAGAGTAGGCGCCATCGCTTGGTAGGCCTCACCTCGGGAGAGGTTATTTAGGAAAGCCTTTTGTGAAACAGCCTGAGCGTCGGGTGAAATGGTTTGGTAAGTCTGAGACCAGTCGATTGATAATCCCAGCTGACGCCAGAGCGCTTCAAAGTGCTTCTCGTCTTCCTGGGTTAGTTTCTCGCAGAGCTCAATAAAGTTTCGTCTGGAAATTGGAACCTGATCTGCAGCCTTAGATGATTTACCGTCGCCACCTTCAAATGGCGGTTTGAATCCATCCTGATAGGGAAGTGTTGGATCGCATCGAACGCCGTAAAAATTCTGAACCCGTCTCTCGGTGGGTAGTCCGTTATCGTCCCAGCCCATTGGGTAATAAACCTCTTTACCTAGCATGCGCTGGTATCTGGCAATTAGATCGGTGTGGGTGTAGCTGAAGACGTGCCCCACGTGAAGTGAACCGGAAACTGTCGGCGGAGGAGTATCTATTGAATAGATGTTTGATTTCTCGGCCGTTTTATCGAAGCTGTAGCTGCCAGACTCATCCCAGCTAGCTCCCCACTTAGCCTCTAGACCTTCTACTCCAACCTTGTCTGGGGTGGTTGCGGCTCGGGCAAAGCTTATTTCAGGCGGTTGCTGATTATTCAAAGGTCAAAGTCTCCATAAAAGGGGTTCAATACAGGTTAACATTGTCAGAGATTGAAGAACACATCAGCCAGAAAGCCTAAAAATGTATCCCCAGAACTCGGCCGGTCAGGCTTTCGGCGTAAACCCGAGCCCGTCTTTTCCGGAAATAGAGAAGCAGACCCTCGAATACTGGGAAAAATCGGGCACTTTTCAAGAATCCATTGATCAACGCAAGGCTGAGGGCGCCGAGGAATTCGTTTTCTACGACGGCCCGCCATTTGCCAATGGCCTGCCTCACTACGGTCACCTCCTCACCGGCTATACCAAAGACCTAGTCCCTCGCTTCAAGACCATGCAGGGCTTCCGCGTTGAGCGCCGGTTCGGATGGGACACCCACGGCCTTCCGGCCGAGGTTGAGGCCGAGCGTCAGCTTGGAATATCCGGAAGACCGGAGATTGAAAAATTCGGGGTCGATAAGTTCAACGCGTATTGCAAGACATCTGTTCTGAAATACACCGAGGACTGGAGGAGCTATGTCACCAGGCAAGCTCGCTGGGTGGATTTTGACAACGACTACAAGACTCTAGACACCAACTACACCGAGAGCGTTATTTGGGCTTTCAAGGAGTTACACAAAAAAGGCCTGATTTACGAAGGCTTCAAGGTGCTGGCTTATTGCTGGCGCTGCGAGACACCGCTTTCGAATCACGAGCTAAAAATGGACGACGAGGTTTACAAAATCCGTCAGGATCAGTCCGTCACGGTCACTTTCCCAATCGTAGGTGGAGATCTAGACGGAGTTCGAATGTTGGCCTGGACGACGACTCCTTGGACTCTTCCAACAAACTTTGCTCTTGCAGTTGGGCCAGATATTTCATACGCGGTGGTACCAGCCGGTCCTGGCGGAGCTACCGATGGCGGCGACGCAAGCACCAAGTATTTAATTGCAGCCTCTTTGCTTGGCGCCTACGCCAAGGACTTAGGTTATGAAGATGCTGAGTCGGCAGTTTTGGCAACTGAGAAAACTGTTCAAGGTAAAGAACTGGGTGGTGTGCGATACGCCCGAATCTTTGACTACTACGCAGACCAATCAAAGTTTGAAAATGCTAACGCGTGGCAGGTCCTCGTTGGAGATTACGTCGTCGATAACGAGGGAACCGGAATAGTCCATCAAGCTCCGGCTTACGGAGAGGACGACCAAAAGCTTTGTGATGCCGCGGGAATCCCGGTCTACGTTTCAATAAACGAGCGCGGTCAGTTCAACTCTGTAGTTTCAGATTTTGAAGGCCAGCACGTCTTCGAAGCCAATAAGCCCATTACTCAGAAGCTAAAGGCCGAGGGCAGGTTGCTGCGCCAGGCAAGCTACGAGCACTCCTACCCGCACTGCTATCGCTGTAAGAACCCATTGATCTATAAGGCAGTCTCGTCTTGGTTTGTGGAAACTACCAAGGTGAAAAATCGGATGCTCAAGCTGAACCAGCAAATTGAGTGGACTCCGTCTCATACCAGGGACGGCTCATTTGGAAAGTGGCTGGAGAACGTTCGTGACTGGGCTATCAGCCGAAACCGTTTCTGGGGAGCTCCGATTCCAGTTTGGAAATCAGATGATCCAAACTATCCGCGTATGGATGTTTACGGATCTTTAGCGGAACTTGAAAAAGACTTCGGAAAGGCGCCCCAAGATTTTCATCGCCCTTTTATTGACGAACTAACTAGACCTAACCCAGACGATCCGACCGGTAAGTCGACAATGCGTCGCGTGCCAGAAGTTTTGGACTGCTGGTTTGAGTCGGGATCTATGCCGTTTGCTCAGGTTCACTATCCGTTTGAGAACCGCGAGTGGTTTGAAACTCACAACCCTGGTGATTTCATCGTTGAGTATGTCGGGCAAACCAGAGGCTGGTTCTACACTCTCCACGTTTTGGCAACCGCGTTGTTTGACCGCCCAGCATTCAAAAGCGCCATCTCTCACGGAATCGTGCTTGGAAATGACGGGCAGAAGATGTCCAAGTCGCTTAGAAACTACCCTGACGTATACGAAGTCTTTGATCGCGATGGCTCCGATGCCATGCGCTGGTTTTTGATGTCAAGCACGATCCTTCGAGGCGGAAACCTAGTTGTCACTGAGCAAGGGATTCGAGAGGGTGTTCGTCAGGTGCTGCTTCCACTTTGGAACACTTGGTACTTCTTCTCTCTCTATGCAAATGCCTCTAATTATGAGGCGAAGTACTCAGTTTCGAGTGACGATGTACTAGATCGATACCTCATTGCAAAAACCCGAGATTTGATTGTCTTAGTCGAACAGGATCTAAATCAGTTTGACTCCTACTCGGCTTCTGCGAGACTGCGTGACTTCAGCGACATTTTGACAAACTGGTATGTCCGAAGGTCAAGGGATCGCTTCTGGGAAGGAAATGAGGAGGCGTTCGACACCCTCTATACAGTGCTAGAAATGGTGACCCGAGTTGCTGCCCCACTTCTTCCAATGGTCGCCGAGGAAATCTGGCGCGGACTTACCGGGGGTAAGAGCGTGCACCTGACAAATTGGCCAGACCCCTCAAAGCTTGCCTACGACGAGGAGCTTGTTGTCGCCATGGACCAAGTTCGTATCGTCAGCTCGGTAGCTCTTGGACTTAGAAAGACGAATGGGCTTCGGGTCAGATTGCCACTTTCAAAACTCACCGTGGTAACCCAAGGTGCCAGCCGCCTGGAAAACTTCTCTAGCATCATCGCCGAAGAGCTGAACGTGAAAGAAGTTGAATTAGTTGAGCTAGCTGCCGCATCAACCCAGGCTTTCGGTGTTGAGAAGCAACTGAACATAAACTCTCGGGCCCTCGGCCCAAGACTGGGTAAGCAAGTTCAGGAGATTATCCAGTCTGCCAAATCTGGCAATTGGGAGCCAAAAGGCGAAACGGTATTGGTCAACGGGGTAGAACTTCTTGACGGAGAGTACGAGATAAATCTCGTTGCTAAAGATGAGTCAAGCGATGAGAAGCTAATAGGAATTTTGCCCGGCGGAGGTTTCGTGATTCTGAACCGTGTCGTTACCGCCGAGCTTGCTGCAGAGGGGTTGGCAAGAGATGTTGTTAGGGCAGTGCAGCAGGCCCGAAAAGATGCAGATCTAAATGTGTCAGATCGAATTGCCACCGAGATTTTTGGTGAAAAAGATGTTCTTGAGGCGATTAGGGCTCACGAGGAACTGGTCAAGGCCGAAACCCTCACTCTTCAACTAAAGCTCATCGAGAGGTCTGCTTCAGATAACTCAGTCCCAGTTGGTGAGTCACAGCAAGTTTCGATTGCGGTGGCAAAGCTTTGAGTGAAGGCTCAAGAGATGAACTGTATTGGTTTTCACAATCAGATTCAGTTCTAGCAAAACTTTTACTTCGCGTTCCAGAAAACAAGATTCGCCCACGTCTTGAACCAACCAGGAGAGCAGTTGAACTGCTGGGTGACCCCCAGCGCTCCTATCGAGTAATCCACGTGACCGGAACCAACGGCAAGACTTCAACCACCAGGTTTATCGAGCGGATTTTGCGCGAGCACGGTCTAAGGACCGGTCGCTTCACCTCACCGCACCTCATTCGTCTGAACGAGCGCATGGCACTCGATGGTGAGCCAGTAAGCGACGAGCAATTGGTGAGCGTCTTCGCTGACATCGAGCCAATTCTGGAGTTCGTGGATCGGGAGCTTGCCGAGGCCGGGGATGCCCCGCTGACATTTTTTGAGGCTCTAGCCGTGCTGGGTTTTGCGGTATTTGCAGATGCACCGGTGGATGTTTTGGTTCTGGAAGTTGGCATGGGTGGAGCCTGGGATTCGACAAATGTCGCTGATGGCGACGTTGCTGTCTTTACGCCAATTGGCCTTGATCACATGGACAGACTCGGAGACACGATCGAAGAAATTGCGGAAACTAAATCCGGAATCATAAAAACCGGTGCCATTGTTGTGAGCTCCAAGCAAAGCCCAGAGGCTCTCGGTGTCTTGGAGAGGGTTGCTAATGCAAGCGCTGAGAGCTTCAAGCTCGAGGGTAGGGATTTTTCCTTTGAGGGCTTTGAAGCAACTCCGGTCGGTCAGGTGGTATCAGTTTCGGGTCTCGCGGGAAACTACGGGCCGGTTAACGCTCCAGTGTTTGGAGTTCACCAGGCACAGAATCTGGCAGTTGCAATCGCTGCGGTCGAGGCTTTTTTAGGAGGGGGAGAACTTGCAATAGCGGATTACATATTACGATCTGCGGTTTCTGATGTTTCATCACCTGGCAGGCTTCAACTAGTTAGAACAGAACCGCCACTTTTGTTGGACGGTGCCCACAATCCCGCGGGAGCGCTGACTATGGCTCAAACGCTCAAAACTGAGTTTTCAGGCAAGCCATTGATTGCCTTGATCGCAGTCCTGGAGGAAAAAGATGCGGAGGGTTTGCTCGCAAATTTGTCGGGTATCTTCGAGCGTGCGGTGATAACCCAGTCGACAAGCGCTAGATCCATGCCTATCGCTGATATCGAGCCGATCGCCGCATTGGCTCTGGGCTGTGATGTTTTGGCCTTTTCTGATTTCCGGGCTGGGCTGGCAAGAGCCCAAGAAATCGCAGCGGAGGTCGATGGCACAGTTGTAGTGACCGGGTCGATTACCTTAGTAGGAGACGTCATCAAGTTGATCCAGGAGGAATCGGATGCGCAATAGATCTACCAAAGCAACTCTGGGATCGCTGGTTATGGTGTTCCAGTCGGTTGTGGTTTTCTTTGCAACCCTGGTCGGATTTGGTCTTCAGGTTCATCCTGACCCCGCGGTAATTTGGGGAGTCGGGCTGGGACTTTCCGTACTTCTTATGATCTTTCCTGCAGTTTTAGGAAAGCCTGGCACTTACCTAATTGGGTGGATCTTGCAGCTGGTTGTAATTTCCCTTGGAATCTGGGTGCCGCTGATGTACCTTCTCGGTGTCGTATTTTTAGGAATGTGGGCCTGGGGAATGATTGCCGGTGGGACAATTGATAAAGCTCGCGCAGCTAAGAAAAAACTCGATTCAGCAGAAGGTGGGAACTAATGAAAGAGCAGACTCTGGTTCTGGTAAAACCTGACGGTGTTGCTAGGCAACTAACTGGTGAAATCATCTCTCGCATTGAGCAAAAGGGCTACGTTGTCACGGGTGTAAAAATGCTTACCCCAACTATCGAGCAGCTAGCCGCACACTACGCTGAGCACGAGGGTAAGCCCTTCTACGCTCCGCTGATTGAGTTCATGTCTTCTGGACCGGTTGTAGCTATTCGAGTAGAAGGAGACCGCGTAATCGAGGGCTTTAGGTCTCTGGCTGGAGCAACTGACCCAACCACCGCGGCACCTGGAACCATTCGCGGGGACTTAGGTCGCGATTGGGGCGAAAAGGTTCAGAAGAACTTAGTTCACGGTTCCGACTCAGTTGAGTCGGCTAATCGCGAGCTCGGAATCTGGTTTTCTTAGAACAGACTCGGCCACAGATCCCAGAATCGCCAAATGGTTGTCGTGATGATGGCTCCAAAGGTTGCAAAAGTAAAGAGCCAGTGCCAGTCGTAGGCCGCAACAAAAAAGCCCACTGTCCTAATCGGAACAGGAACAATTCCCTCGCGAGCTGAGAAAAGAAACTGTTTCCAAAACATCGGAATCATTCCAGTCCACGCCACCATGCAGTAAGGACACAGCGCTCCAATCTCAAAGAGGCTCTGGCTAAACAACCAAATAACAAATGCCAACCCGCCGCCCATTGCAAGCGTGAATAACAACCAAAACCACTTGGCAAACTTTGCTCCCGCGAGAATTGCAAAACCGACGAGGATTGGGGCAAAAAATGCAGTGAGGCCAATCAAAGAATTGGGAAAGCCCAGCAGGGATGCCTGCTCGGTGAGCATTACCGACTTACATGAGATAAAGGGGCTGACATCGCAACTAAGCACGGCATCGGGATTTGCGGCAACATTAAGTCGCTCTATGGTTAGAGCCATAGCTCCGATCCAGCCAACCACTCCACCGGTAATGAGCATCCAGGCGAGCGAGGTGTTTCCGCCAATTAGCGTCTTTTCGGGTGTTTTGGTGGCCATTAGTCAAGTATTCCACGGCGAATCGGGCTCTTTGACGCATTTGGTGTAATACTTATTTACGTAAGCACATGGGAGCCACATCCTCCCGCTTAGACAAGGTTTATCGAGCATTTGGCTCCAAGGCATAAGACCCATCGGGCAGCTGGCAGGGCGACGTGACAGCAATGACTCGCAACTAACAGGTTTTGGTCGGCGGCAAAAAGTCGCTGATAAGGATTAAGAGCCGAGAATTTGGCCAAGTGTGTGGACTTTTGCCAACCGGCAGCATGGAGCGCACCTTAAATGGTGAAGGAAAAAGATGATTCAGCCAAGGCTGACAAAGTAACAAAAAAAGTAGTAAAAAAAGTTTCGAAGAGTGAGCCCAAGGCTGCGACCAAAAAGGTTGAAAAAAAACCGACTCTGAAAAAAGAACCTACCAAAGTCGCCGCCTCAAAAACCGCTAAGCCGGCTAAGACTAAAAAAGCTGATGCCACTTCGGCCCCGGCAAGAAGTGCAACCTCACTTCTATTTCAAGCGCCAGATCTTCCACCGGTTGAGCCGAGGAAGAAAACCGCCTCCAAAAAATCAGTAGAGGTGGAGTCCGAGTCGCACCTTCGAAGACGCTCTCGCCGCCGCGCCGGTGAGCCAATTGATGTAAATCCTGACGCTCCGAATGTTGTTGTCAAGGTAAGAACTCCAAGGTCCCCTAAAGAACCAAGCAATGAGCCTCAGCGCATCAAGGGTTCCACCAGGCTCGAAGCCAAGAAGCAGCGCCGTCGAGATGGTCGTGATTCTGGAAGAAGACGCCAGACCATTACCGAAACAGAGTTTTTGGCACGTCGAGAATCGGTAGATCGCATGATGCTGGTTCGCTCCAAGGACGACAAGATCCAGCTTTGCGTTTTGGAGGACAAGGTACTGGTTGAGCACTACGTAGCTCAGACGCAGGACGGCTCCTTAATTGGCAACGTTTACCTCGGCAAAGTTCAGAACGTACTTCCCTCTATGGAAGCTGCCTTCGTGGATATTGGCCGCGGCCGAAATGCCGTTTTGTACTCTGGAGAAGTCAACTGGGATGCTGACGGGCTCGAGGGCCAACCCCGTAAAATTGAAGTTGCCTTGAAGTCCAACGACACCATTCTGGTTCAGGTCACTAAGGACTCGGTCGGCCAAAAAGGTGCCCGTCTAACCTCTCAGGTCTCGCTACCAGGTAGGTATGTGGTCTACGTGCCAAACGGGAACATGAATGGCATCTCCAGAAAACTTCCAGACTCCGAGCGAGTTCGCCTGAAGAAGATTTTGAAGGGGATTGTCCCCGAGGAAGCCAGTGTGATTGTTCGAACAGCAGCCGAGGGTGCCACCGAAGAGCAACTCACCTTGGATGTTGAAAGACTCAGGGCCCAGTGGGACGGAATTCAGAAAAAACTCAAGAAGGCAACTCCTCCTACTCTGTTACATTCCGAACCTGACCTTCTGGTAAAAATCGTTCGAGACGTATTCAATGAGGACTTCCAGAAGATGATTATTTCTGGAAGCGATGCGCAAGCCGTAATCACAGAATATTTGGAGTCTGTAGCACCTGATCTATTGGACCGCGTAGAGATCTACGACGGTAAGGAAGATCTTTTTGACCGACACCGTGTTGGAGAGCAAATCGGCAAGGCGTTGGAGCGCAAGGTTTACCTTCCGTCCGGTGGATCTTTGGTAATTGATCGAACCGAAGCGATGACCGTGGTGGATGTAAACACCGGAAAGTTTGTCGGTTCGGGTGGAAACCTTGAGCAAACCGTCACCAAGAACAACCTTGAAGCTGCCGAAGAAATAGTGAGGCAGCTTAGACTCCGCGACATCGGCGGAATTATCGTTGTCGACTTCATTGACATGGTGCTTGAGTCAAACCGGGATCTAGTCTCCAGAAGATTGATTGAGTGCCTAGGTCGCGACCGCACCAAGCACCAGGTGGCGGAGGTAACTTCTCTTGGACTTGTCCAAATGACCAGAAAGAAACTGGGTCTGGGGCTTCTGGAATCCTTTAGCGAGCCCTGTGAGGTTTGCAGCGCCAGGGGCGCCATCGTCCACGTTGAGCCAATCATGAGAGTTAGAAGCTCCAACGAGGGTAAATCAGAGAAAAAGCGCAGAGGCCACATGGAGGTGGCCAATGTCGTGACACCCGAGCGCGCCTCTGAGATCAACTCGGTGGTGGCCAAGATTGCCGCTTCGACCATGGGAACCGGCAAAATCGAGTCCAAGCCGGCTCAGGATCAAGCCCCGGCTGAAGACTCGCTCGAGCGCATTCTTGAAGCTCTGCCCGAAGCCAAGCCAGACCCAAAGGCAGAAGTCAAGCGCAAGCCAAGGCGGGCCACCAGCCCAGCTAAGGTTGACCCAGGCGCTTAAGCCCCATTAGACTAGGGGGCTGTTGCCCAGATGGTGACTTCCCAAACTTAGAAAAAGGTAAATCAAGTGGTTTTCGCAGTAGTTCGAGCAGGCGGCCGTCAGGAAAAGGTGTCAGTTGGCACCATCGTAACCCTTGACCGCATCAAGGCCGATGCCAATGGCAAGATTCAGCTTCCAGCCCTACTGCTAGTAGACGGCGACAAGGTAACTACCGATGCCGCTGCTCTAGCTTCCGTGAAGGTTACGGCAGAGGTTCTAAACGATCTTCGTGGACCGAAGATCATCATCCAGAAGTACAAGAACAAAACCGGATACAAGAGACGTCAGGGTTTCCGTTCAGAACTAACCCGCGTCCAAGTTCTAGAGATCAAGTAAAGGATTAGAGCAAATGGCATCCAAAAAGGGAGTTAGCTCCACTAGGAACGGTCGCGATTCCAACGCTCAGCGTCTTGGCGTGAAGCGCTATGCAGGCCAGGAAGTAAACGCGGGGGAAATCATTGTTCGCCAGCGCGGAACTCACTTCCACCCGGGAAAGAATGTCGGCAAGGGCAAAGATGACACTTTGTTTGCTCTAGCTGCCGGTGCCGTTGAATTCGGGACCAAGGGCGGCCGCCGCGTAGTAAACATCGTTGAGGCTGCATAAGCAAACAGTCAACAATAGTTTCTACTAAAGGCGAGCCACTGGCTCGCCTTTAGTTATTTGTGAAGGAGGGAATCCCATGGTCTCATTCGTTGACCAAGTGACCCTTCACGTGCGCGCCGGAAACGGCGGCAAGGGATGCGTCTCCGTGAAGCGGGAGAAGTTTAAGCCCCTGGGCGGTCCAGATGGTGCCGACGGCGGAAGAGGCGGCAGTATTGCGCTTTACGCCGATGCGAATACCACAACACTTTTGGAGTATCACTTCCATCCGCACCGTGCCGCCGGCGACGGCGCCGCAGGAGCTGGAGATTTTAGAAACGGGGCGCAAGGCGAAGACCTGAAGCTCGCCGTTCCAGTTGGCACAATCGTCAAAAAGCCAAACGGTGAACTGATTGCAGATCTAGATGAAGCCGGCATGGAACTGATCGTGGCCGAAGGTGGTGTCGGGGGATTGGGAAACGCTGCCCTCGCTAGCACTAAACGCAAAGCTCCCGGCTTTGCACTTCTTGGAGTTCCAGGGTGGTCAGGCGATGTAGTTCTTGAGCTAAAAACTGTCGCTGACATCGCTTTAGTTGGTTACCCTTCAGCAGGAAAGTCCTCCTTGATTGCTGCAGTGTCTGCAGCAAGGCCGAAAATTGCTGACTACCCATTTACTACTCTGCACCCCAATCTTGGAGTTGTTCAGGCCGGTGAAACCAGATACACAATTGCTGACGTTCCAGGTCTTATCGAAGGTGCCAGTGAAGGAAAAGGATTAGGCCTGGAATTTCTGCGCCACGTCGAGCGTTGCTCAGCTCTGCTTCACGTAATTGACTGTGCAACACTTGAACCCAACCGCGACCCAGCTTCTGATCTAGACAAGGTACTAAAAGAGTTAGCCGCCTATCAAGTCCCCGAGGGTCAAAAACCTCTTACTGAGCGTCCAGCACTAATTGCACTGAACAAGGTTGATATTCCTGACGCTAAAGAGTTGGCCGAATTTATCCGTCCGGAGCTAGAAGCTCGCGGCTACGAAGTGTTTGAGGTTTCTGCCGCCACTCACCTTGGGCTAAAGGAACTGAAGTTTGCGATGGCAAAGCTTGTTGAGGCCGATCGAAAAGAGAAAGCTAAAGTACCTTCTCGGCCAAAGATTCAGCTTATGCAGGCAAGAAAAGAAGATAACAACTTCAAAATTGTTCGCGAGTTCACCGGAGTCGATGAGTACTTCAGGATTCTGGGCACCAAGCCAGAGCGCTGGGTTGCACAAACAGATTTCGGCAACGAGGAAGCAGTCGGCTATCTGGCCGATCGACTTGCCAAGATTGGAATTGAGGATGCCCTCTTCAAGGCCGGCGCATCGAGCGGTTCAACGGTTGTTATAGGTCCGGGTGACGGAGTTATTTTTGACTGGGAGCCAACCATCTCTTCCACTGCCGAGCTACTGGTTAGCCCAAGAGGGACTGACCCGAGGTTTGGCCCACTAAACGACAGACGAACAAATGTTGAACGAAGGAAGCGATACCAAGAAATGATGGATGCTAGAGCCGCTCTTCGCGAGAAGATGGAATCCGAACGGAAGTCAGGAATTTGGTCAAGACCAGAAGATTTCGAGGAGAAAAAGTAATTGTCAGATCACGGTAGGCGATTGCTGGAGGCCAAAAGGGTAGTTGTAAAAATTGGCTCTAATTCAGTCACTGGAAAAAATGAAGGAAAAATTGACCAATTGGTTGATGCCCTTGCCATGGCAATGGAGCGCGGTGCAGAGGTTGTCTTGGTGTCTTCTGGCGCCATTGCAACCGGAATGCCTCTGTTTGATTTTGACCAAAAGCCGACCGACCTAGAAACGTTTCAGGCCTTGGCTGCGGTTGGCCAGTTTCGCCTTCTTTCCAAGTATCAGAAGAGCCTTGAGCGACATGATATCGTGGCGGGTCAAGTGCTACTAACTATTACCGACATCGAAAAACAAGAAAGTCGCGTCAACGCAAAACGAGCACTCGAGAGATTAATGCAATTGGGAGCTCTACCGATTGTCAATGAGAATGACACCGTTGCCACGACAGAGATTCGCTTTGGAGACAACGACCGCCTAGCCGCAATGGTTGCAATGCTGCTAGATGCGGACGCTTTGGTGTTTTTGAGTGACGTGGACGGTTTATACGATATGCCCCCAACCAAGCCGGAGGCCAAACTTATTCAGCATGTTGCTTTCGGAATGGATCTAGCTGGATTGGAAATTGCAGGCACTAACACTGGTGTTGGAACGGGAGGGGCCATCACTAAGGTGGCAGCCGCGAAGAGCTGCACGGAGGTTGGAATTTCCGTCTTCATAACCAACGCTGACAACGTCATTGAAACCCTAGCGGGAGAGTCAGTCGGTACTTTTTTTGAACCGAATCCCCAAATCAAGATTGTCCGTAAGTAGGCTTTGGGTATGTCAGCAACCGACAAAATCAAACTTGCTAAACAGGCAAGTAGTGCTCTAGCAATTACTTCAACGGTTCAAAAAGACGCTGCCCTGGAGGCTATCGCCAAATTGCTTGTGGCTTCAGTTCCTGAAATCGTTGCCGCAAATAAAGATGACCTAGAAAAAGCTAAGACTGATGGTCTCTCAGAGGGCCTGCAGGACCGTCTGATGCTAAACGCCGAAAGAATCGGTGCTCTCGCAAGTTCTTTGAGAGACATCATTGCGCTACCAGATCCAATAGGTGGTGTGGTGCGCGGAATGGCCCTTCCAAACGGACTAAAGCTCTCGGAAGTGAGAGTTCCATTCGGTGTAATCGGAGCAATCTACGAGGCCCGTCCAAATGTCACTGTTGACATCACGGCCCTAGCCTTGAAATCGGGAAATGCAGTAGTACTTCGCGGAGGAAGCGCCGCCGAGAACACCAACATCGCTCTTGTAAAGGTTTTGCAGCAGGGCTTAGCCGAAGCGGGACTAAGTGGTGACCTAGTGCAGACCGTGGACGACTTTGGGCGAGACGGGGCCAACGAAATGATGGCTGCCCGAGGTTTGATTGACGTGTTGATTCCTCGCGGTAGCGCATCGCTCATCAAGGCTGTTGTCGAGGGCTCTAAAGTGCCAGTCATTGAAACTGGTGATGGAGTAACGCACCTATTTATTGACGAGTCGGCAAACCCGCAGTGGTCAGTCGATATTGTTCACAACTCCAAGGTTCAGCGCCCCTCAACCTGCAACGCTCTAGAAACTCTTCTAGTTCACCAGTCGGTCGCGACGACTATCTTGCCAAAGGTGCTAAGTAAACTTACCGAGTCAGGAGTCACCATTCACGGCGATCAGGCAACGGTTGCGGCGTTTCCAGCCGCGGTTCCCGCCACAGAGGATGACTGGAGCGCCGAGTACTACTCTTTGGATTTGGCAGTTCGAGTCGTTTCCAGTCTTGAAGAGGCCCTCGACCACATAAAGAAATATTCAACCCACCACACCGAGGTCATCATTACCGACAGCCAAATCAATGCCGAGAGGTTTCTCGCCGAGGTGGATTCGGCCGTAGTAATGGTGAATGCCGCAAGCAGATTCACCGATGGCGGCCAGTTTAGTTTTGGCGCGGAGGTTGGAATATCAACCCAGAAGCTCCATGCCAGGGGCCCCATGGGTCTTTTGGAGCTAACTGCGACAAAATGGCTAGTTAGAGGCTCCGGTCAAACCCGTCACTAGGTTATTCTTTTAGTCAAGACTAAATCTTTAGGAGATCAACTTGCTGTCACTTCTTACCGAGGGGCCATTCATCCAGCACAACGAGCTGCCTATGCCCGCCTTAATGTATGGGGTTATTGCGATTACTTTATTTGTGCTTTTGGCCTTCATTGTGTTTTCTTACCGCGATGTCGCACACCGCCACGCACATAAGAGCTCCGATTCACAGGGACACTAAGCTCAAAAGCTTTCTAGCATGGCTAAATTCCGACTCGGCGTGATGGGTGGCACTTTTGACCCCATCCACAACGGTCACTTAGTGGCTGCTAGCGAAGTTGCGGCGGCCCTAAATCTAGATCAAGTTGTTTTTGTTCCTACCGGTGACCCGTGGCAAAAACAGGCCGTGACCGGCGGCGAGCATCGTTATTTGATGACCGTGATCGCAACCGCAGCCAACCCAAGGTTTTTGGTCTCTCGTGTAGACATCGATCGCGACAAGCCAACGTACACTGTCGATACCCTGAACGATCTAAAGGCGAAATACCCAGACGCTGAACTGTTCTTTATCACCGGTAGTGACGCCATCGCCCAGATATTGGCCTGGCACGAGGTTGAAAAACTTTGGGAACTAGCTCATTTCGTTGCGGTAAGTCGACCGGGTCACGTTTTGGAAATTCCCGAGGCCCTAGAAGGGACCGTCACTTCGGTAGAAGTACCAGCTCTGTCCATAAGCTCGACCGACTGTCGTGACCGGGTAGCTAAGGGGGAACCTATTTGGTATCTGGTCCCCGACGGCGTTGTCCAATACATCGGAAAACACGGTCTTTATCGGGGAGTGGCATGAGTGATTCCACTATGTACCAATCAAGGCGCGAGCGTCGTGAGGCAGAAAAAGCAAGTACTGCAAACTCCAACAAACCGGTCAGTTTTGTTGAACCGACGATGACCGGTCCCATCCCAACTTTGAACACCCCAGATATCTATCTCGAGCCGGTAAAAACTGCCGACTTTGGCTCGACCAGCAATCTTGGTGCTGAGCCGGTGACGGCGTCCATAATCATGGACAAGCTTCCAGAGTTCGATAACGATCGGGTGGTACTTAGTGGAACAGGAGCGGTTATGACAACCGGCTCCATAACCGTTTCTCAAGCCAACCCGACAACCGGAAGCAATTCGGTAGTTTCTGCCAGCGAACTAGCTGACGAGGCACTTGTCGAAGACAGCCTTAACTCATTCGTTTCCTCTGTTGCTCCGATTCGAGCGGCGGGGATTGCCAAAACCAGGGCTAGGACTGTTGAGCTAACTTTGGTTACCAGAAAAGGGCAGGGCCAGGTTTACGCCGTTATGTCCACTGCTGTACTAATGATCACGATTGGGGCATTGATTGTCGCAGCGTTTATGCTTGGAATCTTCGAATAGATAGGAATTTGTGACCGCCACTAAAGAAGCACTCCAGATTGTTCAAATTGCAGCTCAGGCCGCATCCGACAAAGTAGCCGAAAATCTCGTTGCCCTTGATGTCACAAATCCAATGCCGCTGACCGACATCTTCTTGATTGTCTCTGGTCGCAACGAGCGCCAGGTTATGGCGATTTCTGACGGTATTGAGGACAAGCTCTTGGAAAGTGGCGTGAAGCTACTCAGGCGTGAAGGAAAGAGCTCAGGTCGTTGGATACTTCTTGATTTTGGGTACGTGATAGTGCACGTGATGCATGAGGAAGAGCGGATGTATTACTCTCTCGAGCGCATTTGGTCAGACTGCCCGGTAGTTCCACTTGAGCTAGTTTCGGCCGGCGATGGTTTGAGCTAAACTAACAAGGTTGTAAGAAACAAAGATGGGCCTGTGGCGCAGCTGGTAGCGCACCTGCATGGCATGCAGGGGGTCAGGGGTTCAAGTCCCCTCAGGTCCACAAAAGACTAATAGCCCTCCGGGGCTATTTTTCTTTTAAGTCTTGGTCAATTCATTCAAATCTAGACTGGAAGGGATTGGAGACCTACTTTGGAAAAACAGAAACTTTCTCGGCCGCATGTTTGGCTTGCCAAGCCAAGCGCATCAAGAACCTTGCTTTTGCTGCATGGCTCTGGAGCAGATGAGCATGATCTACTCTCCCTTGGCCGAGAGCTAGACCCTAGAGCAAACATCCTTTCGCCAAGGGGGGCAATTACTCAGCAAGGCATGGTTAGGTTTTTTGAGTATGAGCCGGATTTCACTCCATCTAGTCAGTCCCTTTTAGAGGAGATAGACAAGCTCGCCGAATTCATTGAACTAGCAAGTGCCCGGTATGGATTTTCGGTTGAGTCGATGGTTACTGTCGGGTTCTCAAACGGAGCTCACGCCGGCGGGGCACTGATGCTTCTAAAGCCCGCTCTGGTTCGGGTGCTGGTTGCTTTTGGAACCACTCAAGTGCTTCCAGAGATTAGTTCGGGGGTTGACCTTTTGGGCAGACAAGTTTTTATTGCCAATGGTGAGCTGGATGATTACTCGCCCCCTCGAAAAACAGCCGCGCTGATCGAGCAGCTGGAGAGCCTGGGGGCCGATGTCACCTTGCTAATGCACCCTGGAGGCCACCAAATCAGCGGGGAGCACGTGGAGTTCATCGCTAAGGCACTGCAGAGCTAACATTCAGCATTTTCAAAGGAATAAACCTTAGACTCTAGACAGTTAACCCCTATGAAAGAAGGAGATTAGCCGTGTCCCACAACCCAGTATTTAACCGTTCGATGCAGACCGGTCTCAGTGCCGCCCGTGAGGTTCCTCAGGAGCTAGTCGACGCTGAGTTCAACAAGATCGCCTCCAAGTCGGAGCCGATGACCGTTGAGGGCACCGCTGGCAAGGTAACCGCAATTTTCTTCGTACTTCTTGTTGCCGCAGCGGCAACCTGGTTCTTTGCTCCTCTGCAGCAGCTTTGGTTCCCGGCTATGTTCGTGGGTCTCGGTCTTGCTCTTTGGATTACTTTCTCGAAGAAGGTCATGCCGGGCGTAATTGTTTCCTACGCAGCCGTTGAGGGTGTATTCCTTGGTGGAATTTCCGCTCTGTTTGAATCGATGTACCCGGGAATCGTTCAGTCGGCAGTTTTGGGAACCCTAACAACCGCAGGTGCGATGTTTGCTGCCTACCGCTTTGGTTGGATCAAGGTTGATGCAAGGTTCACCCGCATCATGACCTTCGCAATCATCGGATACATGATCTTTGCCGTTGTGAATCTAGGTTTTGTTCTTATCTCCGGCGAGGCCGGAGTTTACGGTTCAGCGTTTGGATGGCTTGCGGGTCTAGTTGGAGCAGGTCTTGCTGCCTTCACCTTGAACCTAGACTTTGAGACCATCATGGTTGGCTCTCGCGATAAGTGGCCAGTTGAGATGGAGTGGCGAGCAGCCTTTGGTTTGACTGTGACTCTAATCTGGCTCTACGTCGAGATTCTTCGTCTACTGGCTATTTTCAACCGCGACTAGTTGATTTTTCTGGCGATACTCTCGCCAGAGCTGGTTTAGATCCCAGGCGTTCTCGGCCATTATCGAAACACCCCTGACGCCGGTTCGCCTAGTCTTACCAGAAATCAAAAGCAGCTTGGTGTTGAAAAGTACCCCACTGGATCGGGACTGTGCCTCATCAAAGAAGGTTGCATCACTGCAGCCCGAGCCATCGTCAAGCGTAATAAAGACAACCCGCTTGCCAGATCGCATCGGAGGACTCTGGGTTGCAACCCTAACTCCAGCAATAAGGACTTCAGTTTTTGATCTCAAGCCAACTAACTCGCTAGATCTGACAACACCCATTTCATCCAGCATCGGCTGATACTTAGCCAGCTGGTGATCCGTGATATCCATACCAAGTAGATCAAGCTCAGCTTGAATCTGACCGGCTACTGAAATTTGAGTATTGCCGATGGGCATTAGATCTTTGGCTTCAAAATCAAGCATCGGTTGATTCTGATCGATTTTGGGTTTGGACTTTAGGGCTGTTAGCTGCCTAACTCGCTCCAGAATGTCTCCCCGGGTGTGATCAGTTGATCCGCCAGCTAATTCATCGAGTGCGCCAACCAGTGCTAAACGCTTGATGGTTGCACGCGAAGGAGACGCCCTGAGGTAAAAATCGGCTAGGTCGGCAAAAGGCGCCTGCTTGACAATTCTGGTTATCTCAGAATTTGAGATGCCGTGCAGGTCGGTTATTGCCATACGGATTGCTATTCCGTCGGCGGTTTTTTCAACCAGGTATTCATCTTTTGATTTATTGACATCTAGCGGGAGTATCTTGACCCCGAGTCTTCTGGCCTCAGATAACAGCAATCGTTTTGGATACATACCCGGATCATGGGTAAACAGCCCTGCCAAAAACTCAGTGGGGTAGTGGGTTTTTAGCCAGGCGCTTTGGTAGGTGGGAAGTGCGAAGGCTGCGCCGTGGGCTTTGCAGAAACCGAAGCTTCCAAACCCCTCCAGCACACTCCAGATTCGATCCACAACCGGCTTTGAGTAGCCGCGCTTGGTGGCGTTTTGCCTAAAGAACTTCTCAACGAACTTTTGGTCTTTTTCGAGTGCCCTCCGGAGCTCATCGGCTTTAGCGAGAGAGCAGCCGGTCATCACGTTCAAGATTTTGAGAACCTGTTCGTGGAAAATAACAACGCCTTGGGTGGACTTCAAAATAGGAGCCAGGTCAGGGTGAATAAGATCTGGCTTCACAAACCCGTGACGACCATCCAAATAAGGTGCAATCATGTTGCCCTTCATGGGCCCTGGCCGAAACAGTGAAATCTGAATGGTTAGGTCATTGAACTCGGTCGGCTGATGCTTACCAGTTAGCTCTCTTTGACCGGGGCTTTCAATCTGAAAGATACCTAGGGTATTGGTAGTTCTTATCTGCCTAAAGGTTTCTTTGTCATCTCGAGCTATAGCGTCAAGGTCAATAGCTTTGCCAGACACTCGCTCAATTTCCCTAACCGCATAGGCCATGCTGGATTGCATTCGGACCCCGAGAATATCAAGCTTGAGCATTCCCATCGGGTCCATGTCGTCCTTATCGAACTGACTCATCGGAAGGCCCAGACCACTTGGTTCAACCGGGGTAAGTGAGAGCAGGTTTTGATTTCCCAAGATCACACCGCAGGGGTGCATTGAGATGTGCCGAGGCAGCCTGTCTAGTCGCTCGGTTATATCTACAAGCAGGTTTAGTCTTCGGTCGTGCTCAACGAGCTGAGCAAGTTTTTCAAGCTCTGGTTTTTTGCCCAGCATTCCTCTAAAGTTTCTGGCACTAAAGCGCCAGATGCTCTTTGCTATCTCATCAATCTGGTCTTCTTCAAAGCCAAGCGCTAACCCGCCGTCTCGAACCGCACCCCGACCGCGGTAGGTTGACTGCATTGAAAGAAGTGTCACTCGATTCCCACCGTAACGCTTGAAGATTGCCCGATAGATATCGTGCCTTCTGGCCGACTCAACGTCGATGTCAATATCTGGAAGACTGGAGCGCTCGGTGCTTAGAAATCTTTCAAACAGTAAATCGTGTTCGATTGGGTCAACTCCGCTTATGCCAAGCAGGTAATTGGTTAGCGATCCAGCTCCTGAGCCACGAGCCGCCGTTCGAATCCGCATGTCCCGAATCATCTGTGCAACATCGGCAACAGTTAAGAAGTAGGTGGCAAAGCCAAGTTTGTTGATTGTTATTAGCTCCTGGTGAAGCCGGTGCCTAACTGGAAGTAGTTTGTTTTCCGAAAGCTCTGGATACCGCCAGCCAATCCCCAAGTGTGCTTTTTGCCAGAGCACCTCGAAGGGGTTTCCTTCTATACCCAGAGCTGATTTTTCTGGAGTTTTAGGCCTTGACCAGTCGCAGTCGCTAACCGGGTCGAGTCTCAGAGCATTTGCTAGCTCCTCGGTATTTTTTAGAAGCTTGGTGGCTAGTTCCTGGCTACCGGTGATCTCAAGCGCCAGCTGTTTCATTAGTGATTCGGGCTTGAGCCATGCTTGGGCATTGGCTTGGGGAGTAAAGATACCAAGTGGCTCTAGGTGTCTAGCGGCATCTAACACATCTCCTGTCACAGCATCATCGGGTTCTAGATAGCGAACGGCATTTGTGAGAACCGGCCTTAGGTCTGTAGTTAGCGCCAGCTGAAGCATTCTTTTTGCTTGCAGGGTTGAGTAGCTTGATCCCGGCTCGGTTAAGTGAGAAACAATTTCTACGCTCAGGCATTCGCTAACTGGAATTAGCTCTCTCCAGTCAAGAAGTTTTCTCGCAGCGACGGTGGCGTTTGTGTTTATAACCGCTTTTCCAAAGTCAGACTCCGGTCCAAGTAAAACTGTGCAGGTTGGTTTACCGTCTTTTACAACCAGTTCGCTTAAGTCTTTTTCCGAGATAGCTATTTCTTTTTTAGTTTTACCCTGAGCTCTGGTTTGGGCTTTGGAAACTATTTTGCAAAGCGCCGCCCAGCCAGTTCCTTTGTTGTGTCCTCGGCTAAGAATTGTCACCGTCCCGCGATTTTCAACCTTTAGTCGAACCCCAACTATGGGGCTGATGTTTTTATCTAGGCAGGCACCGATATGCTTCACGGCGCCATAGAGGCCGTTATCGTCGGTAATCGCTAGAGCGTCTTGACCAAAGCTCGCGGCAGCCTGAGCAAGCTGATCGGGCTTAGCTGTTCCAAAATGAAACGAGTAAGCGGATGAGACGTTTAGGTGAGTAAAGGACATACTTAGCCACAGATTCGAACCAATTGCCAGCCATCGTCTAATTGGCTATGAACCAACTCAAATTGATTGGGGGAGCTTATTCCTTTGCTGGCAGTTATCCGCCACATCTCAACTTCTAGAACCTGTGCTCCAATGCCGCGCTGGGCGCGGCTAGCCTCTAACCACCAAGGTTTTCTCGAATACCAGCGCTCCGGGCGCGAGGTGACCTGATAGCTGCCATTTCGCCAGCTGAAGCGAACCGGTTCTCCGGATTGGTTGGTCAGTACCTTGACTTTTTCGTCGACTTGGATCATTAATCTTCCCCATAAAACCGCTAATTATTCGAACAAATGTTCGAATAATGATTAGTGTATGGGTATCGACCGACAAAGCGAAATCGACCTCAAAGGCGAGCTATTTACTGCTTTTTTGGATCTCTTCGTCAATCATTTTGTCGGCAACCTTGGAGATCTTCTTCTTGGCCAGGTGGATAAGGAAGAAGAAAAGAGCCACAATCCCAACAAATACGAGGGCTCCGAACTTGAATCCGGAGGCGACCTCCTCGTAGCTGGCCTTGGCGATATAGCCAATTCCAACGTAGGTGCTTGCCCAGACCAGGCAGGCCCCAAAGGTCCAGATAATGAAGGTTTTGTAACGCATCTTGGTGGCCCCTGCCACCACCGGCACCAGGGAGTGCAGAACCGGCAAAAACCTAGAAATCGCAACTGCTGGACCGCCGCGTTTTTCAACGAATATATCGGCCCTGGCCCAGTTATCTTCACCGAAGCGCTGACCGAGCTTTGAAGATCTAATTCGCTTGCCAAAAAGCCTTCCGATGGAAAACCCAATCGATTCACCAATTAGGGAGCCCACCAAGACCGCCCCTACCAGCCAGAAAAAGTCAGGCAGGTCGGCAACTCCCGTAGAAGCAACTAAGACCACGGTATCGCCGGGGACAACAAGCCCAATGAACAAAGAGGTTTCGAGCATGATCGCAAGCCCTGCGAAGAAATTTCTCCATACCGGGTCAATGCTGGAGACGCCGTCTAGCAGCCAGTCAAGGATTTCATTCACCAGAAAATCATCCCACGAAAAGGTTGAGAAAACCCTGAGGGATAGCCCTAGTCAAGCTGAGTGCCCAGAAGTTTAAGGCGCTTCAAAAATGGCTCCAGGTGTACGGATTCAGGGAGCTCATTGGCTACACCAATCCAAGACCTAACCGGCATGATGCCATTTAGTGAACTGAGGGCCCAAATCGGTAGTTTTGCCAGATCCTCAGGTTTTGCGTTCTCAACCCTCGACTCAAAGCCGATTTGATCGGCAATCGAGAAAACTTCTCTTCGGGTAATAGAGGGAAGCCAATTGGTTTGCTCGTCCGAGGAGTAAAGCACATCACCCCGCCACCAAACCAGCGCGCTCAAGGCTCCCTCGGCAACAAATCCCTTGGAGTCGGTAATAACCGCCTCATCCGCTCCATTCATGTTGGCGTGACGCCTAAGTTGCTGGCATAAAGAAAGGTCCGGGCCTTTTACATGCGGGTTATGCCTTGGGTCGGGCTCAGGGTATGACCAAAGAGCGACTGACTCAATCTTGGCTGGAGCCTCGCGAAGCCGCAGATAAAGCCTTCGATTATTCGGCTGCTCACCGTGATACTCCATTCGTGGAAACCAACGCCCAATTTTTGGAAGCAACCTCTTAATCTCGGCGAAATATTCTGGGAGGAATTGCTCCTGGTTGGGGTCTTCATTTATAACCCAAGCACCAAAGCGCTCGAAGTGGGCACTTAAGGATCGAACTCGCCCCTCGTCGACCAACCAGGAGTCAGCCACCTTGAGCTGGACCTCGGAGCGTGAATCGATAACCGGCTTTAATTCGCCAGACTCTAGGCGATAGAAATCTCCTAGAACGCTCATCAAATTCCTCCAGGTAGGCCTTGCTCTAATCTATAGATTACGAGCAAATAGATAAGCCAATTTCCAAAACCTCAGAATGGGTGAGCCACTTTGCGTCTCGAGCTAGAAAAGCTGCGCGGCTGGGTAAACCCAGCCGATGCTTTTGTCGCTATGTACTCCAAAGACCCAAATGCCTTCTGGCTCGATAGATCCGAAAACCCTGATGAACCGGTCTCAATCCTCGGCTCAGCCGGCTCGGTTATTAGGGCAGGGGATGAGGCC
>NZ_JBASXC010000003.1:0-9374 GCF_049276775.1 Rhodoluna sp. | reverse complement strand
TTCTAACTTCTAGGCCATCTGTTGCAGGAACACCAAAAACAGTTCCGGGTAGAACAAAACCGAACAGTGCAACGGCTAGCAGCAGGATTCCTCCCGCGTATCCAAGACCCCAGGCGTAGCCCGAGATGCGGCCAATCGTTGAGGGAGAAGATACTGATTTCAGCATCGCGTAGTAATTGACGAAGGCGGTTTCTTGAACAACAGAACCCAGACCATACAAAACCAGACCGAAGATTAGAAACTCAGCTTTAGGTTCGACGAAGAAGCTCGCAACCATGATTGCCACGAGTCCATAGGTGCTGATCATCAGCCAGAACTTGCGGCGCCCACCCTCATCGGAACGCCTTCCAAGCACCGGGGCAATAATCGCCAGCAAGAAACCCGCCACTCCAGTTGCGATACCCAGCAGGGCGTCTGCGTTGGTGCCGGCTTCGGCAACTGCTCCCGCGAGATAGACCGGGAAAATGAAAGTCTGCATGATGGTCGGGTAGGGCTGCTGTGCCCAGTCCCAAAGGGCCCAGGCGAAAGTCTTCTTGTCACCGAGTTTGGTCTTTGGGGCCTTGGGGGAGCCTGAATTTGTGCGATCTGTCATGCCAACAAGCTACTCCAAAGAACCAGATTTTGAACCAAAAACTACTGAATATCGGGCAAACAATGCCTTAGCCCCAAATCTTGAGTCTCATCCACTCAACTTTGGAATAAATCGCTTGACAATAATGTTTTGGTATGTGAAACTTGAGTCAATCGGGCTCAAGTTTGAGTCCAGGACAGCTTTTAGACCAGTAAATACAAGGAAAATAAGGAGAAACAACAAATGGCACGTGCAGTAGGGATTGACCTAGGAACCACAAACAGCGCAGTTTCAGTGCTGGAAGGTGGCGAGCCGAGCGTTATCGCTAACGCCGAGGGCTTTAGAACCACACCTTCTATAGTGGCATTCACCAAGGACGGCGAAGTGCTGGTTGGTGAGACCGCCAAGCGCCAGGCCGTGACAAACGTTGACCGAACCATCGCTTCGGTAAAGCGCCACATGGGCACCGACTGGAGCTTTAAGGTGGACGACAAGAATTACACCCCGCAGGAGATCTCAGCTCGAATCCTCGGAAAGCTAAAGCGCGACGCTGAGACCTACCTCGGTGAATCAGTCACCGACGCGGTCATCACCGTACCGGCATACTTCAACGACGCCGAGCGTCAGGCAACCAAGGAAGCCGGCGAGATCGCCGGACTAAACGTCCTTCGAATCATCAACGAGCCAACCGCAGCTGCCTTGGCTTACGGACTCGACAAGGGTCAGCAGGATGAGCTGATCTTGGTCTTTGACTTGGGTGGTGGAACATTCGACGTTTCACTATTGGAAGTTGGAAAAGACGAAGACTTCTCAACCATTCAGGTTCGCTCAACCTCGGGAGATAACCGCCTGGGTGGAGACGACTGGGACCAGAGGGTTGTTGATCACCTGGTGAAGAAATTTAAGGAAACCACCGGTGTTGATGTTTCGAAAGACAAGATCGCACTTCAAAGACTCAAGGAATCGGCCGAGCAGGCCAAGAAGGAACTGTCGCAGTCAACCACTGCAAACATTCAGCTTCCTTACCTGTCTCTAACCGAGAACGGTCCCGCCAACCTGGACGAGACAATCACTCGTGCTCAGTTCGAGCAGCTAACCTCCGATCTCCTGGAGAGAACAAAGAAGCCTTTCAACGACGTGATCAAGGAAGCCGGAGTAAAAGTTTCTGACATCGCTCACGTTGTTTTGGTTGGTGGATCAACTCGTATGCCAGCAGTCACCGAATTGGTGAAGCAGCTAACCGGAGGAAAAGAACCTAACAAGGGTGTGAACCCAGACGAGGTTGTTGCAGTTGGCGCTTCTCTTCAGGCCGGTGTTCTAAAGGGTGAGCGTAAGGACGTGCTCCTAATCGACGTCACTCCTTTGTCTCTTGGAATCGAAACCAAGGGTGGCATCATGACCAGGTTGATTGATCGCAACACTGCGATTCCAACCAAGAGATCAGAAACCTTCACCACAGCCGATGACAACCAGCCATCGGTATCGATTCAGGTCTACCAGGGTGAGCGCGAGTTCACCAAGGACAACAAGTCGCTTGGAAACTTTGAGCTAACCGGTATCGCACCAGCACCTCGCGGTATCCCACAGATCGAAGTCACCTTTGACATTGACGCCAACGGAATCGTTCACGTCTCCGCTAAAGACAAGGGAACCGCCAAGGAGCAGTCGATGACCATCACCGGTGGATCGTCTCTTCCGAAGGAAGACATCGAGCGCATGGTTCGCGAAGCAGAGGAAAACGCGGCCGAAGACAAGAAGCGTCGCGAGGAGCAGGAAACCAAGAACACTGCCGAGCAGATGGTTTACCAGACCGAGAAGCTAATCAAGGACAACGACGAGAAGCTTCCAGAGGATGTAAAGACGGAAGTTCAGGCGGACGTCGATGCACTAAAGACTGCAATCGCGGGCGAGGACGTTGACGCCATCAAGGCCGCCAGCGAAAAGCTATCGACCTCTTCTCAGAAACTGGGCGAGGCTATCTACGCAAGTGCTTCGGAGGAAACTCCAGCCGAAGCTGAAGGCTCAAGCGAAGACGTAGTCGACGCTGAGGTAGTGGACGAAGAGCCAGCTGAAGAGAAGAAGTAGAAGAAGTAATGACTGAGGAAAATACTTCCCCAGAGGATGAGGCGGAGGCAACCGGCGAGCAGGAAACTGCTCCCGATGCCGAAACCGATGCTCTAGACCAAGAACTTGCCGACCTGGTTGAAGAAACCGGGCCGATAAGTAAAGAAGCAGAGCTTCTGGCTGATCTTCAGCGCCTTCAGGCGGAATTTGTTAACTACAAATCCCGCGTGGAGCGCGACAGAGATCAATCCAGGAACGCAGCGGTTGCCGAGGTCTTGAGAACTTTACTTCCAGCCCTGGATGATCTTGAGCGAGCCGAATCCCACGGCGATCTTGAAGGGTCGCCCTTTGCCGCGGTTGTCACGAAACTCCGCGGAGCGGGGGAGCGCTTTGGACTGAAGAGATTTGGGGCCTCAGGAGATAAGTTCAACCCCGAACTTCACAACGCGCTGGTTCAGACCCCTAACGCGGAGGTTAAAGAGGCCGTCATCAATGAGGTCATTGAGGCCGGCTACGAGATTGAAGATCGCCTGCTTAGACCAGCAATGGTCTCAGTGTTTGTTCCCGAAGAAAGCTAAAAGTCATGGCCTCACAAGACTGGTTTGAAAAGGATTTCTATAAGATCCTTGGCGTTGCCAAGGACGCCCCCGAAGCTGAAGTCAAGAAGTCTTACCGCAAGCTTGCCCGTCAGTTTCACCCGGACTCAAATCCAGGAGATGCCAAAGCAGAAGCTAAGTTCAAAGAAATCAGCGAAGCGTTTTCTGTTTTGTCCGATTCAGAGCAAAGAAAAGAGTATGACGCGGTTCGCGCCATGGGCGGTGGCGCCAGGTTCACAGCCGGCGGCCAGGGACAGGGCGGCGGATTCGAAGATGTCTTCTCCAATTTATTTGGCGGAGGCGGAAGGGGATTCCCCGGAGGCTTCGGAGGCGGATTCGACTTTGGACCGGCAGCCGGAGTTGATCTAACGGCAAGAACATCACTTGATTTCATCGACTCGATTAAGGGCGCAACCATAAAGCTTTCCCTTCAGGGGATGGAACCACTCAACGTAAAGATTCCAGCCGGTGTTCAAGACGGCCAGAAGATAAAACTTCGCGGCAAAGGAAGACCTTCTCCAAACGGTGGACCCTCGGGAGATCTGATTATCACCGTGCGGGTTAAGCCGCACCCGGTCTTTACAAGAGACGGTGCGAACCTTCGAGTCACGGTTCCCGTGACCTTTACTGAAGCAGCATTGGGTGCAAACATTTTGGTTCCAACCCTCGGAGGGGAGCCGGTGAAGCTAAAGATTCACCCCGGCATTCCAAACGGTCGAGTGCTTCGCATTCAAGGTCGAGGAGTCGACTCGGGGAACAGCCGCGGAGATCTACTTGCCACCATTGAGGTCGCAGTTCCTTCGCACCTTTCTGAAAAAGCCAAGAAGGCACTTCAGGAATTCCAAGAGGTAATGCCAAACGAAGATCCGAGAGAGGACCTGCTCACAAGAGCAGGACTTCTATAGAAGGTAAGGGGGAGTATCGATGACCGAGTTCGATGAGAACACCCCGCTGTTTGTGATTTCAGTTGCGGCAGAGCTAGCCCTGATGCACCCCCAGACTCTTAGGCAATACGACAGGTTGGGTCTTGTTTCCCCGAGCAGAACATCGGGTCAATCCCGCCGGTACACCATGCGAAACGTTGCACAGCTAAGACAGATAGCTGCGCTATCGGCCGAGGGTGTATCACTCGAGGGAATCAAAAGAATTCTTGAACTAGAAAACAACAACGCTGAGCTTCGGGCAAGGGTTAGAGATCTCGAGCAAGCACTTGCTAACGAAATGCTGAACAGACCGGGAGCCAGAGTCTTTGCAGCTGGTGATCAGGGTGTTGAATCTTTAGCGGCGGGTAAGAGGCCCTCAAGGGCAACCCAGATTGTGTTGTGGCGGGCGCGCTAACTAAGAGTCACAACAACCGGAACGTGATCGCTCGGGCCTTCGCCCTTGCGCTCATCGCGTTCGATACTTGCCGAGGATACTTTTTCTGCAAAAGCATCTGAGCCCAAAATAAAATCAATTCGCATTCCCTCGTTGCGAGGGAAGCGAAGCTGCTGGTAGTCCCAGTAGGTATATCCTTCTGGCACCAATGGTCTGACAACGTCCTTCAAACCGATCTGCTCGAAAGCCTCGAAGGCTTGGCGCTCTTGGGGTGTGACGTGGGTGGAGCCCGCGAAAAAGTTAATGTCCCAAACATCAGAATCCAGCGGCACGATATTGAAATCTCCCATCAGAGCCATTGGAAGTTCCGGTTCGTTCTCTAAAGTTTCTGCTGTGATGGCGGCTAATCTATCTAGCCACTCGAGTTTGTATGTGTAGTGCGGATCGTCAATGGCTCGACCGTTTGGAACATACAAACTCCAGAGCCTCACACCATCGAAGGTTGCCGCTATTGCGCGAGCTTCTGAAACCTCTTTAAACTCCGGCATTCCGGTGAAACCTATTTCTACATCCTCGGCTTCGATCTTGCTTGCAAAGGCAACACCATTCCACTGGTTTAGGCCGTGCATTGTGATCTGGTAGCCGGCATCCTCGAAGGGCTTATAGGGGAACTGATCGGGCTTGCATTTGATCTCCTGCATGGCCAAAACGTCTGTTTTGCTGCTTTCCAGGAAGCTAATTACCCGATTCACCCTGGTTCTTATGGAGTTTACGTTCCAGCTTGCTATCTTCACTCCTTAAACTTAATCCATGCCCGAAACCACCAAGACCAAAGCTCGCCTTGTTGAACTAATCAAGGAGCTTGCTGTGGTGCACGGAAAAGTCACACTTTCAAGCGGCATCGAAGCCGACTACTACGTTGACCTAAGACGAGCGACCCTGCACCACGAAGCCGCACCTCTCATTGGCCAGGTGATGCTCGATCTTTTAGATAGCGAGGGCATAAAAGACTTTGATTCAGTCGGCGGACTAACCATGGGGGCAGACCCGGTTGCAACGGCTCTGCTGCACCAGGCCTCCGCCAGAGGAAGATCAATTGATGCGTTTGTGGTTCGAAAAGCTGCCAAGGAGCACGGCATGGGCAGACAGGTCGAGGGCCCGGAAGTAAAAGGCAAAAAGGTGGTTGTATTAGAAGACACCTCCACCACCGGCGGATCCCCTCTGACCGCAGCCAGAGCTTTGGAAAAAGCCGGTGCAACAGTTGTTGCGGTTGCCACCGTAGTGGACAGGGCAACCGGTGCACGAGAGGTAATTCAGGAGGCCGGCTACCGGTACCTGTTCGCTGTATCACTTGAAGATCTGGGACTGTAATTGAGCACTTCTGTAAAAACTAAACGGCGCCTTGCGCCGTACCTATTTGTTGAGCTCTCGAATATCACAAGCGTTGCATCAACAGCGATGGCTTTTATTGCACTTCCCTGGCTAGCACTTGAGCTAACCGGTTCTGCGGCAAGTGCCGGAGCACTTGTTGCCCTCACCTCAATCCCGGGATTATTTTTTGGTCCAATTCTTGGAACTTTGATTGACCGAATCGGAAGACGGCTTAGCGGATATATATCCGAGGGGTTGGCGGCAGTAACTATTTTGATGATTCCGATCGCCAACGCCTACGTTGAAATAACCTTCGTCCTACTGGTATTTCTAGCCCTATCGAGGGCGATAGTTAGCCCAGCTGGAGGAACGGCAAGAAAATCCATCATTCCTGATGTTGCTGGTCCTGCCGGACTAACTCTCGAGCGAGCCAACTCAATTCACGAAGCTGTCTTTGCAACCGGCTTCGCGATTGGTCCTGCCGTCGGTGCGCTGTTTATTGGCTTGATCGGCCCTTATGACGTTTTTATTGTGGTCGCGATCTTCTCGGGAATTTCCTCGGCTTCAATGTTCCTAGTTCGCACCCAGGAAGCTAGAGGCGATGGAATATCAGAAACCGGAAGCTTGCTTAGGGACACTGTGCTTGGAGCTAAGACCATTCTTAAGACCCCGGCGGTTTTGCTTGGTCTTAGCTTTGTGATGACACTCGCGATGATTTATCTTCCAACCGAGATGGTTGTTCTCCCCGCACACTTCAACGCCCTCGATTACGCCGAGGGTCTTGGGTTTCTTATCTCGACCATGGCTGCAGCCTCGGTTGCCGGAGCACTACTTTTCGAACGCCTCCAGAAAAGATTTAAGTACTCAACCATCTTGAAGTTTGGCTTCATAGGTCTTGGCTCTTCCGTACTTCTTATGTCACTACTTCCACCCTTCTGGATACTCCTTATTCTCGGAGCAGTCCTTGGCTTTAGCTGGGGACCACTCATGCCAATGCTCAACACTGTTATCCAAAGGGTGATCCCTGAGAACATGCGGGGAAGAGTCTTTGGCATTGAGATGACTATCTGGGGAGCAGGACCAACCCTAACCGCAGTTGTTGTTGGACTTGCGGTTGATGGTTTTGGAGTACAGCCGGTCTACTTCTTCCTGGCAAGCATTGTTTTGCTGCTTGCAGTGTTTGTTTCTTTCAATAAGGCGAATAAAGACTTGGACGCGGCTAGGGAGCTAGCGCCGGCTAACTAATGGAAAATCAGGAAAACCCGTCACCCGAACTAACCACCTGGGGCGTTGGTCCCTGGGTTGGAGATCTTCCATCCGGTCCAGGTTCAGAAAAGTATGATCCGGAACTTCTTCGCTTAGGGGATACCAGAAACGTCGTGGACAAGTACCGGTACTGGTCGATGGAGGCGATTGTCGCCGACCTTGACACCAATCGTCACCCTTTCCACGTCGCAATCGAGAACTGGCAGCATGATTTGAATATCGGTTCGATTGTTCGAACCGCCAATGCTTTTCTTGCAGCCCAGGTTCACATCATCGGAAACAGACGTTGGAACAGGCGGGGCGCGATGGTGACCGATCGCTACCAACACATCCTTCACCACCCAACCGTGGAAGAGTTTGTTGCCTGGGCCAAGACCGCCAACGACGGGAAAGAACTACCCATCATTGCCATCGACAATACGCCCGGTTGTAAACAGCTCGAGAGCTATAAGCTGCCTGAGGCCTGCGTATTGCTGTTTGGTCAAGAAGGGCCAGGCTTATCGGAGGCTGCCCTAGCTTCAGCCACCGATGTTGTTGAGATCACACAGTTTGGCTCAACTAGGTCAATAAACGCATCCGCAGCTGCCGCAATCACCATGCACCAGTGGGTTATGCAGCATGCGGTGCGTGGCTAAATTGGCCAAGGGACGCCCAAATTCACTAACTGGTAGAGTTTTGTTGTGCCTGCAATAGTCCTAGTTGGCGCCCAGTGGGGCGACGAGGGCAAGGGCAAAGCCACAGACTTACTCGGTGATCGAGTCGACTACGTAGTTAGATACCAGGGCGGAAACAACGCCGGACACACAGTCGTTATCGGGGATAAGAAGTTCGCTTTGCACCTACTGCCCAGCGGCATCCTTACACCCGGAGTAGTTCCAGTTATTGGAAACGGTGTTGTTATTGACTTGGCAGTTCTAATCAAAGAGCTCGATGGGCTTATCTCTCAGGGCGTTGATGTCTCAAGACTAAAGATCTCAGCCAATGCACACATCATCACTCCTTACCACGTGACAATCGACAAGGTCTCGGAGCGCTTTCTAGGAAAGCGCGCCATTGGAACAACCGGTCGAGGTATTGGACCAACCTACGGTGACAAGGTCGGAAGACTTGGAATCAGGGTTCAGGACCTATTCGACGAGAGCATCCTTCGCCAGAAAGTTGAAGCAGCGCTAACGCAGAAGAACCAGCTGCTCTCAAAGGTTTATAACCGAGCTGGCATCAAGTCTGAGGAAATCGTCCGTGAGCTACTTACCTTCACGGAGCGCCTAGCGCCGATGGTTTCCGATACCGCCCTCGAGCTTCATAAAGCCCTCGAGGCTGGCAAGACTGTCTTGCTCGAAGGTGGCCAGGGAACGCTTTTGGATGTTGACCACGGAACCTATCCGTTTGTCACATCGAGCTCACCGATTGCGGGCGGTGCAACAATCGGTTCCGGAATAGGACCCACCAAGATTGACTCGGTGATTGGAATCTTGAAGGCTTACACAACTCGCGTTGGAGCAGGCCCTTTCCCAACCGAGTTGTTTGATGAGTGGGGCGAGTTCCTTCGCGAAAAAGGTTTTGAGTTTGGAACAACAACCGGAAGAGAGCGCCGCTGCGGTTGGTTCGATGCTCCGGTTGCGAAGTTTGCAACTCGAATCAATGGTCTAACCGATATCTTCTTGACTAAGTTGGATGTTCTAACCGGCATCAAAGAGATTCCGGTTTGTGTGGCGTACGACGTTGACGGAGTTAGAACAGAAGAGATTCCGGTTTCCCAGTCTGATTTCCACCACGCCAAACCGATCTATGAAACTTTCCCGGGTTGGGACGAGGACATAACGGGTGCGAAGACATTTGAAGATCTTCCTAAAAACGCTCAGGATTACGTCTTGGCACTTGAGAAACTTTCTGGAACCAGGATTTCTGCAATTGGTGTTGGACCAGATCGGAACGCAACCATCGTGCGTCACGATCTGCTTCGCGCCTAAAGTGCCTGTCTTTTTTGTTTAGGGTTTATACATAACCGGGATAACAGCGTCTAACCAGAGACTGTTTTTACCATCCGCGGAGGAAAAGTAAATGGCGGCATCGGCTTTGGCGTAGCCACCGTTTTCCATCAGAAATTTATAGACCCCTGGAGCATTGACCTCGGGAACGTGACCCAGCTTTAGTCCAGAGACAAATACCGCAACGGCAGTTTGGCTGTG
>NZ_JBASXC010000002.1:0-3418 GCF_049276775.1 Rhodoluna sp. | reverse complement strand
GTTCGTGTCCTGCTGGTAGATAGCTCGCCGCAGGTATTGAAACTGTCGGTTGATTTTGGAGCCGGAGAGAAATTCGAATCAGGAACTGAACCCAAACTGGTTGTGGTTTGTGTCCCACCCGATGTTGCCGCGAGCGTTATTTCGAGCGAACTTTCAAACCACCTCGAGGCTGTGGTGACCGATGTGGCAAGCGTTAAGGGCACAATTTTGTCGGAGCTAGAGGTATCCTCTTCTGATTTGGCTCGGTACGTTGGTTCCCACCCGATGGCGGGGCGCGAGCAGGCAGGAGCGCTTTCCGGTAGGTCGGATATCTTTATCGGTCGCCCCTGGGTTATCTCGGCCAATAAGTCTTCTTCTAAGCAGGCCATCGATGCCGTTGAGGCTCTAGCGCTTGATCTTGGCGCAAGCCTTATTCACCTAAGCCCAGCCGAGCACGACCGAGCCGTTGCGTTGGTGTCCCACGCTCCGCAGCTTATTTCTTCATTAATGGCAGCAAGGTTGGCCGAGTCAGAAGGGGGCGACATTGCGCTGGCGGGTCAGGGACTTCGAGACACCACTCGAATCGCAGCATCGGATCCAAAACTTTGGCTTCAAATACTGGCTGCCAACAGCGAACAAGTTGCCAAGGTGGTTGGCTTCTTGAAGGCTGATTTAGATATCGTGCTTTCCTCGCTTGAAAAAGTTGATGAGCCCGGCTCACTTGCCGTCCTTGGAAAATTACTGGAGCGAGGCAACTTAGGAGTTGCCCGGATTCCTGGCAAGCACGGCCAGCGCCCCACCGAATATGCAAAGGTCACAGTGATGATCGACGATAAGCCCGGAGAGCTTGCCAGACTCCTCACCGAAATCGGTGAGGTTGGAATAAACCTTGAGGACCTAACCCTCGAGCACGCTACCGGAGCAGCGGTTGGCTTACCAGAGCTATTTGTTCTTCCGGCAGTTGAGCAAAAGCTCATTGAAGAGCTCTCTGCACGCGGTTGGAAAATAGTCGGATGAGCCAAATAGTAGTTGCGGTTGATGGCCCAGCTGGATCTGGAAAATCAAGCGTTTCGAAAGCGGCAGCTCAACAGTTGGGATTTGGTTATTTAGACACTGGAGCTGGATACAGAGCTTTGACCCTTACCGCGCTGAATCACAATTTTGACCTTGAGTCGGTGGGAGAGCTGGATCTTGTAAAGATCTTCCCATACGAGATTTCCACCGATCCGGCCAATTATTCTGTTCGAGTTGGCGATGAAGACGTAACTGTGGGCATCAGATCCAAAGAGGTAGAGCTAAACGTCAGTAAGGTAGCTGCTCAACCGAAGGTTCGGGAGTTTATGAGGGAAATCACCCGCTCGATAGCCAATGACTGCAAAAGCCCAGGAATCATCGTTGAGGGGCGCGATATCACGACGGTTGTGCTGCCGGATGCCAAAACTCGGGTGCTGCTAACTGCCAGCGAAGAAGTTAGACTTGGAAGAAGGTCAGTTGATCTGCAGTCAGACGGATCAATCTCGGCGCAAGTAAGCGATCGAGACAAGAAAGACTCAAAAGTGGTTGATTTTCTAAACCCGGCCCCTGGGGTTTTTCTTCTGGACACCACCGAACTTTCCTTTGACGGTTCGGTTGCTGCCCTGGTTGATCTAATCAACCACTAATGAAGCTAAAGGATTTATGGTGCACGAAGAAAACTTCGACGAGCAAGCACGCGCGGACGTGCTGCGCGGCTCCCTTAGCGAATACGAGCTTGATGAAGAGGACTTAGCCCTCCTCGATATTCAGCTAGACGACAACGCCGTTCCCGGTTACCTGCCAGCGCTTCCGGTGCTTGCGATTGTTGGTCGACCAAATGTTGGAAAATCAGCCCTCGTCAACCGAATCATCGGTCGCCGAGAGGCGGTAGTAGAAGATGTCCCGGGTGTGACCAGGGACCGAGTTTCATACAAGGCCGAATGGAATGGTCGCAAGTTCACCCTGGTTGATACCGGTGGCTGGGAACCAAACCCCAAGGGAATTGATGCCGCTGTTGCGGCTCAGGCCGAGGTAGCGGTTGAGCTATCCGACGCGGTTTTGTTTGTTGTCGATGCCATGGTGGGTCCAACCGCAAGCGACGAGCGGGTAGTCAAGATGCTTAGAGCTTCTGGTAAGCCCGTGATTCTGGTCGCCAACAAAATCGATGATGTCCGCCAAGAGCCGGAAGCTGCAGCGCTTTGGTCGCTTGGACTGGGAGAGCCATACCCGGTTTCGGCAGTCCACGGCCGCGGGGTTGCGGACCTCTTGGATGTTGCAATGGCAAAACTTCCAAGCGTTTCGGCGGTAGCCGAACAGGAGTTTGGCGGACCCAGAAGAGTCGCGCTAATTGGTCGACCAAATGTTGGAAAGTCCTCGCTACTAAATAAGGCGGCTGGAAGCATTCGCGCGGTGGTGAGTGAAATTGCTGGAACCACCCGTGACCCGGTGGATGAGCAGATTGAGCTGGGCGGAAAGATTTGGCGTTTTGTTGATACAGCGGGAATTAGAAGGCGCATCAAATTAGCTCAGGGAGCTGATTTTTACGCCTCGCTTAGAACTGCGGCAGCGCTTGAGCGAACCGAGGTCGCGGTGATCTTGTTTGACGTCACCGAGCCAATCAGCGAAGGTGACATTCGAATCGTTGACCTGGCGCTTGAATCCGGTCGTGCAATGGTGCTTGCCTTCAACAAGTGGGATCAGTTAGATGAAGAAAGAAGACGTTACTTAGAGCGAGAAATCGAGCAAGACCTAGCTCACGTGGCCTGGGCCCCGAGGGTAAACATCTCTGCTCTTACTGGCCGGCACCTTGAGAAGCTCGTGCCCTCTCTAGAGGTAGCCCTTCACAGTTGGGACCTTCGAATCCCAACTGGAAAACTCAACACCTTTATACAGGAGCTCGCTATGGAGTTTCCGCACCCGGTTAGGGGAGGCAAGCAGCCGAGGATTCTGTTTGCAACCCAGGCTTCAACCAGGCCACCTAAGTTCATCCTTTTCACAACCGGCTTTTTGGACCCTCAGTACCGAAGGTTTATAGTCAGGCGCCTGCGGGAGAGCTTTGGGTTTGAGGGAACCCCGATCGAGGTATCCATGAGGGTTCGCGAAAAACGCAAGCGTTAGACTATTGGAAATTACGGGCTATAGCGCAGCTTGGTAGCGCGCTTGACTGGGGGTCAAGAGGTCGTGGGTTCAAATCCCGCTAGCCCGACTGGTAAGTAGAGGCATCGATGGAGCCGCCAGAGCGATACAAAGTTCCAACTCGGTGAGCCAGTCACATTTCAGCCCTATGCCCCAGGTAAGGTAACGTTTCCAATCGTTGCAGGCCAACTTGAGGAAGGGTTTCGTCGAATGAATAAGCTGCTGTGGGTATTGCAGTCCGTCCGAGGCCTTTATTGGGTTGCTCTCGGCGTGCTCCACTTTATGGTCC
>NZ_JBASXC010000001.1:0-29167 GCF_049276775.1 Rhodoluna sp. | reverse complement strand
TAGGTAGTCAAAGGCTACTTTGTGCCTAGAGGGCAAAAAGCCCTTCTCGGCTCCCGCGATGTCAAAGCCAACTACGCCGTTGTTGCGGTGACGAACCGCAAGCTCAGCAATTTCTAAACCACGGCTCGCGTGGCGCATGGCAGTGACGAGCTGACCGGTACGGATGAATCCACCCTTGGCTTCAACCTCCGACATGCCTTGCTCTAAACCGTCCTGAACAGCCTCGACGGTTTCATCCAGGCTGAGTCCTTGACGCAGGTGCTGCTCGGGGGCCCAGCGAACCTCTCCGTAAATAACTCCATCGTCGTGAAGATCTAAAACGAACTCTCTGGCCACTCGGGCCAAACCCTCTTTGGTTTGCATTACGCCGGTCGTGTGATCAAAAGTTTCTAGGTAGCGCTCAAGGGAACCGGAGTCAGCTGATTTGAAAAACCACTCTCCCAGTTTCTCAGCTTCGGTGTGGGGAAGTTTATGTCCAACGGTATCTGCTAGCTCGATCATGGTTTGCGGTCTAAGTCCACCGTCTAAATGATCGTGCAAAGAAATCTTTGGTAGCGCCTTGATTTTCGAGTCCATGTGTCTTACTTCCTTCGATAAAAAGTCTTAGCCACTGATTCGGTCAAGAACGAGCTTTCTTTGAACCACAGCCTGAGCCTCAATGCTATAAGCATTCTTGATGGTCTCGGCAGCGCGCTCAAAACGCGCTGGTTCGTCGGTGTGAAGAGTGTAGAGGGGGTCTCCGGCCTTGACGGAATCTCCCAGCTGAGCGTGAAGTGTAACCCCTGCACCAAATTGAATTGGATCTTCTTTTCGGGCTCGCCCTGCTCCAAGCCTCCAAGATGCAAGGCCTACCGAAAGTGCGTCGAGTTTTGTGATTACTCCATCAGATGTAGCGGTCACGGTTTGATTTTCTTTTGCAGCTGGCAGCTTGGCGGCTGGATCACCGCCTTGCGCGGAAATCATCGCGAGCCATTTATCCATCGCGCGACCGTCTTTCAAAGCCGCCTGGACATCGACATCGGTTTTGCCAGCTAGTCTCAGCATCTCGGTTGCTAACTCGACTGTTATTTCAATAACGTCTTTGGGTCCGCCGCCGGCCAAGACCTCCACCGATTCTTCAACCTCGAGGGCGTTTCCAATTTTGAGTCCAAGTGGCGTTGACATGTCCGTCAAAAGCGCGGAGGTCTTCACTCCGGCATCTTGCCCAAGCTGGACTAGAACTTCAGCCAGCTCCTTGGCTTTAGAGAGCTCCTTCATGAAGGCTCCCGATCCCACTTTGACATCGAGTACTAAAGACCCGGTTCCCTCGGCAATTTTCTTGCTCATGATTGAGCTTGCAATAAGAGGTATCGCCTCCACGGTTCCGGTGACATCCCTGAGTGCGTAGAGTTTTTTATCCGCGGGAGCAAGACCCGAACCCGCGGCGCAAATTACTGCTCCGATGTTGGCAAGCTGCTTGGTCATCTCCTCGTTTGACAAGTTTGCTCGCCAGCCCGGAATTGACTCCAGCTTGTCCAGGGTTCCTCCGGTGTGACCAAGGCCTCGACCGGAGAGCTGGGGTACGGCAACACCGAAAACTGCAACAAGCGGTACCAGCGGCAAAGTTATTTTGTCTCCAACTCCACCGGTTGAATGCTTATCGGTGGTTGGAACGCCCAGTGACTCAAAGTTCAATCTCTCACCCGAGGCAATCATCGCCATCGTGAGATCTTTGATCTCTCTTCGGTTCATGCCGTTCAGGAGTATGGCCATGGCCATGGCCGACATCTGCTCGTCAGCCACGGTTCCGTTGGTGTAGTTCTCAATCAGCCAGTTGATTCCCTCTGTCGAGATTTCCTCTTTCGATCGCTTGGCGATGATTAGGTCAACTGCGTCAAAACTCATGCTCTATCGCCCAGATCTCTCGGTCCAAAGGCGTCGGGTAATACCTCATCTATGGTCTTGATTCCAGAAACTGTTTCTAGAAGCATTCCGGGCGCCGAGTGCTCGTACAAAAGCTGCCGGCATCTGCCGCAGGGCATCAGAATGTTTTCGTGCTTATCGACGCAGTAAAAAGCAACGAGTTTGCCGGGTCCAGTCCTAAATAGGTCTGAGACCAGAGAACACTCCGCACATAGCGTGACTCCGTAGGAAGCGTTTTCAATATTGCAGCCCGAAACGATGCGACCATCATCGGTAAGAGCTGCTGCCCCGACTGGAAACTTGGAGTATGGAACATAGGCCTTGTTCATGGCCTCAATCGCCACTTGCTTGAGTTGGTTCCAGTCGATGATCATATCTGTTTAGCCCTTCACGTACGGAATTCCGTCGGCAGCCGGTGCCCTGGATCTTCCAACGAATCCAACCACCGCAATCAAGGTAACGATGTATGGAACCATGGTGATGAAATTGGTTGGGATTCCGGGGCTTACCTGACCTCCCCAGATGCGCAGGATAATGGAGAATCCAAACAGCAGTGCTGCTGCAGTTGCATACCCCGGGTGCCACCGACCCAGAATCACAACAGCTAGGGCAATAAAGCCCAATCCTCCGGACATCTCTCTACCAAAGGATCCCGAACTACCGATTGTTAGCGCAGCTCCCCCGAGACCCGACAGTAATCCACCCAAGGTCACCCACCAGAATCTAGTTCGGCCTACGTTGATTCCGACGGTGTCAGCTGCTAGTGGATTTTCTCCAACCGCGCGGGCACGAAGACCGAGCTTAGTCTTGAACAAAACAAACCACAGCACGATGACGATAGCTATGGCCAAAAATACTGTGATTCTGTTTTGGAAAAGCACAGGTCCAATGATTGGGATATCCCCCAGCACCGGAATAGAAATAATTGGCAAAGTTCCCGGGCTGTTGGTTGCTGACTCGTCCTCTGTCACCCATTGCTGATACAAGAAGTTGGTGATCCCAATGGCCAAGACATTTAGAACAACACCAACAATGATTTGCTGGGCCAAAAAGCGAACCGCAAATACTGCCAAAACCGCAGAGAATAAAGCGGCGGTCACCATTGCCGAGATGACACCGAGCAATTGGTTGCCGGTGATTGTGCTGACAACTGCAGCCATAAAGGCACCGGTTAGCAACTGACCCTCGATTGCGATGTTCACTACTCCAACTCGCTCGCTCATGATTCCACCCATGGCTCCGAGCATTATGGGAACTGCCAAAACTAGAGCGGAACCCAGGATGAAAGCAACCGGAACCACATTTCCGGCGGCCAGCCAGCCAAGCAGGGCCAACAGGGCAATCGCACCAAACAGCATCGAGAGCCATATCGATGCTTTCCTGTCCTGGCTTACTAGCCAAGCCACGTAAGCAGTTATGGCAAATAAAGCGACGCCTGCAAAAGTTCCAAGCAGAGCTGAACCAACATCGATGTTCGGAAGTTGTACCACCTCGCGAGCTCCACTTAGCTGAAAAGAAACAGCTTCAGTTTTTCCAAGAATCCCAAAGAAAACTAAAACGGCAACCGCCATCACGCCCATCACAGCCGGAGTTTTCCAAGATTCGCGAACCTCTTTTTTAATCGTGGTAGTCATCGTTTTCCTCCTCGACCAAATAGGTTTGACTTCAACTTCGTCAGCATGTTGGTTGTCTGGGCCGGGGGAAGTCTGAATATTGCCCTTATCAAAGGAGGAGCAGCAATGAACAAAACAATTGCGCCCTGGACGATAAGTAAAACATCTGGCGAGATTCCCACAATCTGAATTGCCGAGGCTCCCGCTTTGAAAGCCCCAAACAGTAGCCCGGCGAGTAAGACACCTGGAGCGGACGAGCCACCCAGGAGAGCTACAGTAATCGCGTCAAAGCCAATTCCGGCGTGAGAAGTAGGGGTCACTCCACCGGTTGAGGAAAGCGCTTGGTTGGCAGCTGCCAGTCCAACGAAGGCAGCCGAGAGTCCCAGAGCTAGTACGTAGGTGGCGTTAACGTTGATGCCAGCTGTCCTGGCGGCAGATGGATTGAATCCAACGGCACGTAGCCTGAACCCAATTGTTGAGCGTTCCATTAACCACCAGTAAACAAAGACCGCAGCTATTGCGAGAACAAAACCAATGTTTAGGGCGAAGCCATCACCGAGCAGAGCCGGAAGGCGGGCTGTATCTGCGGCTGGGTCTGACTTTGTGTAGCCGTCCGCGGTCGCACCCTGGAGCAAATTGGTATCAAGGAGCAAGTGGTTAAAGAAGCTAATGATCACGTAGTTGAGCATGATGGTTGTAATAACTTCGTTGGCTCCGGTTCGAGCCTTCAAGAATCCAACAAACGCACCCACTATCGCCGATCCCAAGATGGCCGCAATGATTGCAACAACTAGGTGAATGACCGGTGGAAGCTCAACGCGGGTTGCGATAAAAGTCGCCCAGATGATTCCAGAAACCAACTGACCGGTTCCACCGATGTTGAAAAGGCCAACTCTAAAGCCGAGTCCAATTCCAAGGCCAGCAGCAATAAGAGGCCCGGCAAGCCTCAGGGTCTCGGTTAGCGGCCTAATGGCCCCTTCAATAGTCGCTGCACTCGAGTTGTAGACGGCTCCCTTGAAGAGAGCCCCGTAACCGGCGCTAACAACATCGCCGGCTGCTCTAAAACTCGCTAGCGGATCAGCGAAGAAAAACCCGACATTCTGGAGAAACTCTCGGTTCGAAATAATCATGAAAAAAGCACCAACTGCAAAACCGAGAATTACAGAAAGCACCGTTCTAGTTAGCGAACCCGAGAGAATCTCTTTCGCGGCAGCATTCCAGTTGATTGGCTCTTTCTTAGAAGGCACACTCATGCTGTGACTCCCGCCATCATTTGACCAAGCTTGGCTCTGTCGGTATCGGCACTCACGATTCCAATAATTTTTCCTCGATACATAACCGCGATTCGGTCGGCCAAGGCCATGACCTCGTCTAGTTCCGTAGATATCAAAAGAACGGCCTTACCGTTGTTGCGCTGCTCAACTAAGCGCTCATGAATAAACTCAATCGAACCAACATCTACTCCCCGCGTCGGTTGGGAAACAATTAGCAAGTCAACTTCTCTGGAAAGCTCCCTAGCTAGGACAACCTTCTGCTGGTTTCCACCGGATAGCTTTCCTGCCAGGGACTTGGGCGAGGTTGTCCTAACATCAAACTCTTTTACCCGTTGCTCCGCAATTTTGGTTCTGGTGGCAAAGTTGATTCCCAGGCCCTTGGCAAAAGGCTTAGTGAAAGAGCCGTTTAGCATAAGGTTTTCAGCAATCGAGAATTCCGAGACCAGGCCGTTTTTCTGTCGGTCTTCTGGGACATAACCGACCCCTCCTTCAAGCACTGACCTGACCGAGCGGTTCTTACCGCTCAATCCAGCAATAGAGATTTCCCCCGAATCTGAATGCAGGGCACGCAGGCCCAGGATCGCCTCGGCGAGTTCGGTTTGACCATTCCCCTGAACCCCAGCAATTGCAAGAATCTCGCCAGCTCGAACTTCAAAGCTAACTTCGTTAACTGCTCGGTGCTCTCTGTCGTCTAAAACCGAAACCCGATCGAGTTTCAGAACAACTTTGCCGGGGTTGGCTGCTTTTTTGGAAACTGTGAGCCCAACACTTCGACCAACCATCATGCTGGCAAGTTCTTCGGTGTCGGAACTTGGTTCGGCCTCACCGACTACTCGACCCTGGCGAATAACCGTGATCTTGTCGGCAACAGCCTTAACCTCACGAAGCTTGTGGGTGATGAAAACAATTGAGGTCCCAGATTTTGCCAGGCCGCGCATAATCTCCATAAGTTCGTCAGTTTCCTGAGGAGTTAGAACTGCTGTTGGCTCATCGAGAACCAAAACCTTGGCGTCTCTGGCAAGTGACTTAATGATCTCGACTCGCTGCTGCACGCCAACTGGAAGATCTTCAATCAAAGCGTCCGGGTCAACATCGAATCCGAATCGGTCTGAGATTTTTTTCACTAGTGCTCTTGCCGCATCAAGATCGAGTACACCAAGTTTTTTTGTGGGCTCATGACCCAGGGCTACGTTTTCTGCAACTGTGAAAACCGGGATCAGCATGAAGTGTTGATGCACCATACCGATTCCGGCCGCCATGGCATCTCCCGGACCCGAAAAATTCATGGGCGAACCATCGAGGAGGATTTCTCCCTCATCAGCTTTGTATAGGCCGTAGAGGACATTCATCAGAGTGGATTTACCGGCGCCATTTTCACCGAGCAAGCTGTGGATTTGCCCGGGCTCAACGACAAGGCTTATTGAGTCGTTGGCTACCAGGGTTCCAAACCTTTTGGTGATTCCCTTTAGCTCAAGCTTCATGGTGCACTCCTACGTGCGCTGGTATGTGGTCAAAAAAAGTATCTCACATAAGAAATTGAAGGTCGGATGCCCCATGGGGACACCCGACCTTCAATACTGTTATTAGCTGTTAGCCCTTGGGCTTGATGCTGCCGTCAATGATTCCGGCCTCTAGCTCAGCAAGCTTGGCGGCTAGACCAGAGCTTACCTTCGAAGAGAAGTCGGTGAACGGTGAGATTGCAACACCCTTGTTTGCCAAGGTTCCGATGTATGGAGTTGCGTTGAACGCACCGCCATCAACCAGTGACTTGATTACATCAAATGTCGCGATGGCCATTCTCTTCTCGATTGAGGTAAGAATGTACTTCGCTAGATCTGGGTTCTGAGCTGCGATGTCAACGTCAACACCAAGCATTGCTGCGTCTGGGTTTAGTTCGTCAATTGCAGACTGAACGGCTGTGAACTGGTTTCCTCCAACAGGAAGAACTACGTCAGCACCGCCGGTGATCTGAGTCTTTGCAATTGCAAGTGACTCAGGGCTGTTAGGTGCGAATCCACCCATGAAGCTACCGGTGTCTGGATCCATTGGGTCCCAACCAAGAACTGTTACCTCTTGGCCGTTGTCTTCGCCCCACTGCATTGCACCGTAGTAGTAACCGGTCATGAAGTCAGTCACGGATGGGAAAGGAAGTCCTCCGTAGGTACCAATTGTCTTGGTGGTTGAAAGGTCAGCTGCTGCGTATCCAGCTAGGAAAGCCGCCTCAGCAGTTTCGAATAGCAACGGCTTTACGTTTGTGCTTTCTGAAGTTGAGTCAACAAGAGCAAAGTTCAAAGCAGGGTTAGCTGCAGAAATCTTTGTGATTGCGTCTCCAAGTGCGAAGCCAACTCCGATGATTAGGTCACAGCCCGCGTCAACGCTTGCCTGTAGGTTTGGCTCGAAGTCTTCTGGAGTTGCAGACTCTAGAGCGCTAATTGAAATTCCAAGCTCTGATTCAGCCTGGGTCAAACCTGTGTACACAGCTTCGTTAAAGGACTTGTCGTTCCAGTTTCCTTCGTCAGATACTGCACAAGCTAGAAAATCAACTGATTCTGCTTCCGCTACTGGTGCTTCTTCCGGTGCAGCAGCACAACCGGAAAGTACTAGCGCTGAAACAGCGGCTAGTGAAAGTGCCTTTGCAGCACTTGAACGTGAAAATAGCTTCACTTAGGTTCCTCCTATTAAATACCAACCGTGTCCATCACTGTTGGCTTGCAAGGACAAGGTTACCTAACAAGAGGGGTCAAAACAGATGCGACGCCGGCTCGTTTACCAATTCGAGACATAAACGATACAAATCCCCCGAAGGTTACAAAATTTCGTCGTGTCCGGTTGCCTTTAAAGAGTCAACCAAAGCTTTAACCTTTTGGGCATTTTCTTTGTTTGTGACCAGCAAAGCATCTGGGGTGTCAACGATGATTACGTCCTCAAGACCGATGACCGCAATCATCCTCTTGGTATCGCTCACCAAAATGCCGCTCGCTGAATCGGAGAGCACCCTTGCAGATCCCAAAACCGCGAGGTTGTTTTTTCTTCCCTGGGACTGCAATTCTGCAATCGCCGCAAAATCTCCGACGTCATGCCAGCTGAATTTACCGGGCACCACGCAAACCAGCCCCGCCTCGGCAGCTGGCTCAGCGATTGAGTAATCGATCGCTACCTTTTTGAGTGTTGGCCATACCTTCTTTATTACCTGGTCTTTTTTATCGGTATCCCAAGCTGCGGCCAGCTCCAAAATTCCGGCGTGAAGTTCCGGCTCTGATTTGGCCAGCTGACGGAGTAAAAGTGCGGCGGGAGCGATAAACATTCCTGCGTTCCACAGATACTTTCCCGACTCTACGTATTTTTTTGCCCGATCAAGCTTAGGTTTTTCAACAAACTTGTCAGCCTTGAGGGCAGAAGGAGCTCCCGGGACTTCTGCTGGCTCGCCAGATTTGATGTAGCCAAAGCCCACCGAGGGTTCAGTTGGTGTAATACCTATTACTACGATCCGATCAGTGGCTGCCAGTTCAACTGCCTCGGCCACCGCCTTTTGAAAGGCCTTGTTGTCCTGAATCACGTGATCAGCCGCAAAAGAGCCAATAATCACATCGGGCTCGCGCCTTGCCAAGATGGCTGCGGCGAGCGCGATTGCCACCGTTGAATCCTTGGGGCTTGCTTCAATAACGAGGTTATTGCGCAAAAGCTTCGGAAGCTGGGCCAAAACCGCTTCCTCGTGGGCTGATCCAGTGACGATCATGGTTCGGTCTGCTTTAGCCAGCGGGGTGACTCGATCCCAGGTGTCTTGAAGGAGGGTTTGGCCGGAGCCGGTTAAGTCGTGCAAGAACTTCGGGGCAGAGGCTCTGGAGAGTGGCCAAAGTCGGCTTCCGATTCCGCCGGCGGGAATGACCGCGTGGAAGCGGTCTAGTGGTTTTCTTGGATTGGCCATAGTAGTAAAAACACTAGCCCACCGCCTTGGTGGCTTGGCGGAAAGCTGGATAGTTTCGGGGTTAGACTTTTATTACAGCCATTTCAATCCCTAGGAGGGGCTACGTGACACTTCTTTCAGCAGGGACTCTATACCGCGGAAAAGTCGGTATGTGGTCCTGGGTTTTGCACCGTATTACTGGTGTTGCCATGTTCTTTTTCCTGCTCGTGCACGTGCTCGACACGGCTCTGGTTAGGGTCAGCCCGGCAGCCTACAACGTGGTTATTGCAGCCTATAAGACCCCGATTATCGGACTTGCCGAGCTTGGGCTGGTAGCGGCAGTGGTTTATCACGGCCTAAACGGACTGCGAATTACACTGATCGATTTCTGGAGCAAAGGTGCGAAATATCAGAACCAAATGTTCTGGGTTGTTATGGCCGTCACGGTTGTACTTTTAGTTGCTTTCACCCCCCGCCACCTAATCAACGTGTTTAGTTAGGAGAGGAAGAAGATGTCAGTAGTTATTGAAGTTCCTAACTCTCCGAGGACTAAGAAACAGGCCAACTTGGAAAAGTATGGCTGGGTCTTTATGCGCATCTCGGGACCACTTCTCGTGGTTCTGATTTTTGTCCACTTGATCTCAAACCTCGTTGTTCCAGACGGCGGAATTAAGGCCATCGATTTCGCATTCGTTGCGGGTAAATGGGCTGCTCCGTTCTGGCAGTGGTGGGACCTTGCCATGCTTTGGCTTGCTCTGATCCACGGCACCAACGGTATGAGAACAGTTGTGAATGACTACACCGAAAATGTAAAGGTGCGTCAAACACTGGTTACTTCTTTATGGGCTGTTTGCACAGCGCTAATTATTTTGGGTACTCTCGTGATCTTCACCTTTGACCCATGCCCAGCCGGCGCCGCCGCAGAGCTTCTTCCATCATTTTGTCCAGCAGTTCAGTAAGGAACAGTAATTGTCTTTGAACGAACACGGAACTAAAACTCACCACCACCAGCACGATGTAGTGATTGTTGGCGCCGGTGGCGCCGGTATGCGCGCCGCCATCGAAGCTGGGCCTCACCTAAAGACAGCGGTTATCTCCAAGTTGTTCCCAACCCGCTCACACACCGGTGCAGCACAGGGAGGAATGGCAGCAGCTCTTGCAAACGTTGAAGAAGACAGCTGGGAATGGCACACCTTCGACACCGTCAAGGGCGGCGACTACCTGGTAGATCAGGACGCAGCCGAAATTCTTGCGAAGGAATCAGTTCAGGCCGTTATCGACCTAGAGAATATGGGACTTCCGTTCAACAGAACCCCGGATGGCAAGATTGACCAGCGTCGTTTCGGAGGTCACACCAGAGATCACGGTAAGGCTCCGGTTAGACGCTCCTGCTACGCAGCCGACCGCACCGGTCACATGATTTTGCAGACCCTCTATCAAACCTGCGTAAAGCTGGGCATCGAGTTCTTCAACGAGTTCTACGTTCTCGACCTTGTGATGGCCGACTACAACGGTGAAAAGCGCCCCTCGGCGGTTGTTGCCTTCGAGCTAGCCACCGGTGACATCCACGTATTCCAGGGCAAGTCGATTGTTTTTGCAACGGGCGGCTTTGGAAAGATTTACAAGACCACCTCAAATGCACACACCCTAACCGGAGACGGCGTCGGCATCATCTGGCGCAAGGGTCTTCCTCTTGAGGACATGGAGTTTTACCAGTTCCACCCAACCGGTCTTGCCGGTCTCGGCATCTTGCTTTCAGAAGCTGCCCGAGGAGAGGGAGGAATCCTTCGAAACGCATCGGGTGAAAGATTCATGGAGCGCTATGCGCCAACCATTAAGGACTTGGCTCCTCGTGACATGGTTGCTCGCGCGATGGCGAATGAGGTTCGCGAGGGAAGAGGTGCGGGACCAAACAAGGACTACGTACTTCTTGACCTAACTCACTTACCTCCTGAGGTAATCGACGCAAAGCTTCCAGACATTACTGAGTTTGCAAGAACCTACCTTGGTGTTGAGCCTTACACCGAACCGGTTCCAGTTTTCCCAACTGCTCATTACGCGATGGGTGGAATTCCAACCAACATCAAGACCGAAGTTCTCTCCGACAACGACACCGTGGTTCGCGGCTTGTTTGCTGCTGGCGAGTGCGCCTGTGTTTCAGTTCACGGAGCTAACCGCTTGGGAACCAACTCACTACTGGACATAAACGTCTTTGGTAAAAGAGCTGGCAAGTACGCGGTTGACTACGCAAGAGAAGCGGACTTCGTTCCGGTTCCAGAAGACGCCATCAGTGAAGTTGAGAAGCTACTCGCGATTGCAAGAAACGCAACGGGAACCGAAAAGGTTGCTGTTTTGCGTAAAGAACTTCAGGACACCATGGACAAAAACGCTCAGGTGTACCGCACCGAGGAGTCTTTGAACGAGGCCCTGGACAAGATCGCCGAACTTCGGGTTCGCTACCAGAACATTCAGGTGCAGGACCGCGGCAAGAGATTCAACACCGATCTCCTAGAGGCAATCGAACTTGGTTTCTTGTTTGACCTATCTGAGGTTTTGGTAATGACCGCGCGTGAGAGAAGAGAATCACGTGGTGGACACTTCCGTGAGGACTACGAGACAAGAAACGACGAAGACTTCATGGTTCACTCCATGGCCTACAAGCTAGACAAGACCCCGGAAAAGCCCGGAGAAGACATTCGTGTTGACTGGAAGCCAGTCACCGTGACCAACTACCCAGCGATGGAGCGTAAGTACTAATGGTTGATGACGTAAAGGTAATTGCCGAAGTTCCCAGCTTTACCGTGACCCTGATGGTTCGTCGCTACGACCCAGAGATTAGCGAAGAAGTGAAGTGGGTTGACTACGAGGTTACGGTTTATGGAACCGACCGTGTGCTTGATGCCCTTCACAAGATCAAGTGGGAAATCGATGGTTCCCTTACCTTCCGCAGGTCCTGCGCTCACGGTGTTTGTGGTTCTGACGCCATGCGCATCAACGGAAGAAACCGTCTTGCCTGCAAGACCCTGATCAAGGATCTAGACATCACCCAGCCGATCTACGTTGAGCCAATCAAGGGTCTTGCCGTTGAGAAGGACTTGGTAGTAGACATGGAGCCTTTCTACAAGGCCTACCGCGACATCAACCCGTTCTTGATTGCAAGCGACAAGCCGGAAAAAGAGCGCCTGCAGTCCCCTGAAGATCGCGCACGCTTTGACGACACTACCAAGTGCATCTTGTGTGCAGCTTGCACCACCAGCTGCCCGGTGTTCTGGACCGACGGACAGTACTTCGGTCCCGCTGCAATTGTGAACGCCCACCGCTTCATCTTTGACTCACGCGACGAAGGTGCCGAAGTGAGACTTGATATCTTGAACGATAAAGAAGGCGTGTGGCGTTGCCGCACCACCTTCAACTGCACTGAGGCCTGCCCTCGCGGTATCCAAGTCACCAAGGCAATTGCTGAAGTTAAGCAGGCGATTCTAAAAGGTCGGGCCTAATGATTAGCCGCCGCGGAGTAATCGCCTCGGCAGTTGGTGTTTCGGCAGTTGCAGCCCTAGCCGCTTGCACACCTGAGGTCACAAACTTAGGGACGACGCCAGAACCTTCGGCCCCAACGACTTCCGCTCCAGTTGCCGTAGCCAAGATCACAGATATTCCAATTGGCTCAGGTAAGAAATATGACGTTGAGGGAACTCCTATTTTGATAACCCAGCCTCGCGTTGGAGAGTTTAGGGGCTTTAGTGCAATCTGCACCCACGCCGGTTTCGTTATGAACAACATGGCTAACTCAGAGATAAAGTGTGACAACCACGGGGCTGTTTATAGTGCTGACGATGGTTCGGTTCTTTCGGGCCCCGCTCCAAGAGCACTAGGCAAAGTAGAGGTCACAGTTGACGGCGACGATATCTTGGTGAGCTTTTAGTGCCGGATAACTCTGGCATCGAGATTGCTTCAATAAACGTAAACGGCATAAGAGCCGCTTTTCGAAACGGCATGGGCGACTGGCTCAAAAAATCCACTTCAAATATTCTTGCCCTTCAGGAAGTTAGAGCAAGCTACCAAGATTTAGCTGATCTTTTCGAGGCTCACGGTGGTCTTGCCGAGACCGGAGGTAAGTGGCACATTCTTCACGACGAGGCATCGGCCAAGGGTCGAGCCGGCGTTGCGCTGGTGAGCCTTATCCCTTCGGTTTCCTCAAATACCAAACTGGGTGCGAGTGATTTTGATTCAGCGGGTAGGTGGTTAGAGGGTGTCTACCGGATAGGTAAGAAAGAAATCACCGTCGTTAGTTGCTACGTGCACTCCGGAGAAGTTAATACTCCAAAACAAATAGAGAAGTACAAATTTTTGGGAGCGATGCAGTCCCGGATGGCCAAGCTTCAAAGGACCCAGGAGCTTGCGCTGGTGGTGGGAGACCTAAACGTCGGTCACACGGAGCTGGATATTAAAAACTGGAAAGGCAATCTTAAGAACGCAGGGTTTTTGCCAGAGGAGCGGGCGTACTTCGACACCTTCATGAATAAACAGGGTTGGGTCGACGTAGGTCGCACCTCGCACCCCAATGTTGCAGGTCCATACACCTGGTATTCCTTCAGAGGTAAGGCCTTCGATACCGATGCTGGATGGCGAATCGACTACCACTTGGCAACTCCAGCACTTGCAAAGACGGCCTCTAAGTACAAAGTACACAAGGCAAAAAGCTATGACTCGCGCTGGAGCGACCATTCTCCGGTGACTGTGGTTTACGCTATCTAGTGTGAGCGAGCAAAAACCAAATCTCCTAAGCGGTATGCAGCCTTCGGCTGATTCGCTTCACTTGGGAAACTATCTTGGAGCCTTAACCAACTGGGTCAAGATGCAAGAAGAGTTCAACGCCTATTACATGATTGCCGACCTGCACGCCATAACAGTCCCCCAAGATCCAAAGGTGCTTCGAGACAACACCAGAAGAACCGCAGCTCAGTATCTGGCTGCCGGCATCGACCCAGAAAAATCTGCTCTGTTTATTCAGTCGCAGTCCCCGGCCCACGCTCAACTTGCTTGGGTACTGAATTGCATCACCGGTTTTGGCGAAGCCTCGCGCATGACTCAGTTCAAAGACAAGTCACAAAAAGCAGGGTCTGACACCGCCTCGGTTGGATTATTTACCTACCCGGTGCTGCAGGCAGCCGACATTCTCTTGTACCAAGCCAAGAAGGTTCCGGTGGGTGAGGATCAGAAGCAGCACCTTGAGCTAACTCGTGATTTGGCAATGAGGTTTAATACCCGCTTCGGTCAAACCTTCACCGTCCCTGAAGCTCACATCCTGAAAGAAACCGCAAAGATTTTTGACCTTCAAAACCCTTCGGCCAAGATGTCTAAATCAAATGAGCCAAAGGGCACGATTAACATCATGGACGAGTCAACCGTGACAGCCAAAAAGATTAAGTCGGCAGTCACCGATGCAGATGGTGAGATTCGCTTCGATTCCGAAAACAAGGCCGGAGTTTCAAACCTGCTCGGCATTTACTCGGCGGTTTCCGGGACAAGCATTGAGGCTTTGGTTTCCGAATATTCCGGGAAGGGCTACGGGGACCTAAAGTCAGCTGTCGCGGAAGCCGTTTTGTCAGTCATTGAACCAATTCGCGAAAGGGCTAGCCAGCTGCTCTCGGACGAAAGCGAGCTGGACCGATTACTCGGACTTGGGGCTAGCCGCGCGAGTGCTCTGGCGGAGCAAACTTTGGCAGATGTTTACGAGAAAATCGGCTTTATTCCTAGTAAATAGCTGAGAGCCAAGGAAATAGTAAAGCGCGTACCTTGGTTATCTGTAAAGATAGATAAAGAAACAACGTTCTTCGGGGTCAGTGAAAATCTGAGCCGGCGGTATAGCCCGCGACCCGATTCAAGCGTCCTAGATGCTTTTTTCGGTTGATTTGGTGAAATTCCAGAGCCGACGGTTAAAGTCCGGATGGGAGAAGAACTTAGGGCTAGTCCTTGGCAATATTTTGCCAACTGGATTAGCTCTAGTTTGACTTCCCCGCCCCCCGCAAGTTCGTCCACCGAACAACGACGAGGATCCAGGGCATCATGGGACAACTAACAGTTCAAGACGCGATGAATCGCGCACTTGAGCTTGCCCTTTTAGGTCCCGCTCAGGGAATTAACCCACAAGTAGGTGCCGTAATTTTGAACGCCCAGGGCGAGCTAATTGGCGAAGGTTTTCACAACGGGTCGGGTACCGCTCACGCGGAGGTTATCGCTCTCGAACAAGCACTCGCTGGCAAGCAGATTCTCGACAAGGGTGCAACGGCGGTTGTAACCCTCGAGCCTTGCAACCACACCGGAAAGACCGGTCCCTGCGCCAGGGCCTTGATCGACGCGGGTGTTTCTAAAGTTGTCTTTGCATCCACCGACCCCGGAGAAGATTCAAGCGGTGGAGCACAAACTTTGTCTGAGGCAGGCGTCGAAGTTGAGCCCGGTGTTCTAGAAGAGCAGGCAAATCACCAACTTCGGGTATGGCTAACCTTTGCGAAAACCAAGCGCCCCTTCGTGACACTAAAGTGGGCCAGCAGTTTGGACGGACGCGCAGCGGCCGAGGATGGATCAAGCAAGTGGATCAGCGGCTCAGAATCTCGAGCCGATGCCCACAGAAGAAGATCAGAGGTAGATGCAATTCTGGTTGGAACCGGAACCGCAATGATTGATGACCCAGAACTCACTGCCAGAAAACCAGATGGAACTCTCTATGATAATCAGCCGGTCCGTGTTGTGCTCGGAGAACGAGAGCTACCTTCTTCACTCCGGGTGTTTAATTCGGATGCAGAGACCCTTACCTTAAGAACCCAGTCAATTCACGGTGCTATGGATGAGCTCTTTGAAAGAGGTATCAAGCACGTGATGGTTGAGGGCGGCCCGACCCTAGCCAGTCGCTTCGTTCAGCTTGATCTGGTGGATGAGTTCTTGGTTTACCTAGCGCCCAAACTATTGGGTGGCGAGAAATTATCAATCGGTTCAATCGATGTTCCGTCGATTGACAAAGCGAAGCAGCTTGAGTTTTTTGAAATCAAGCAACTGGGAGAAGACCTTCTTCTGGTTGCAAGGCAGAAGGCGAGAAAATAATGTTCACCGGAATTATTGAAGAGCTTGGAACTGTTGCGGGAATTGAAACCTTTCCCGACAGCATCAGGCTACAAATTAAGGGCGACCTTGTGTCCTCTGACCTATCCCAGGGTGAGTCAATTTCTGTGAACGGAGTATGCCTAACCGCAGCTGAGCTAACGTCGGACGGCTTTATCGCCGACGTGATGCTCGAAACGCTTAACCGATCAAGCCTTAGCGGCATCGAGCAGGGTGACCGGGTGAACCTGGAACGAGCAATGAGTGGCACCGGAAGATTCGGCGGTCACGTGGTTCAGGGGCACGTCGACGGCGTAGCTGAAATTATTTCCCGAGAGCCAAGTGAAAATTGGGAAGTTGTTAAGGTGAAGATTCCGTCGAATTTATCAAAGTACGTGGTCCACAAGGGATCAATCACCTTTGATGGGGTCTCACTAACCGTAAACGACATCACCGGTGACACCATCTCTTTGAGTTTGATCCCCGAAACCCTGAGGCTTACAACCCTAGGAAGTAAAAAAGTTGGCGACAAGCTCAACGTCGAGGCAGATATTCTGGCGAAACACATTGAAAAACTAATCGAAGCAAGGAGTCAGGTATGAAGCTGGCAACCGTAGTTGAGGCACTGGAGGCTTTAAGGGCTGGAAAGCCAGTTTTCGTGGTTGACAGCAGAAACCGTGAGAACGAGGGCGATGCCATAATGGCCGCGCAGTTTGCTACTCCCGAGTGGATAGCCTGGATGGTCAAGCACACCTCCGGTTTCTTGTGCGCTCCGATGGCCGAATCTTTAGCCAACCGCCTCGAGCTTCCGCTGATGACAAACAACAACCAGGATCGATACCGCACCCAGTACACGGTGTCGGTTGACGCCGCCCACGGCGTGACAACCGGAATCAGCGCGGCTGACCGCGCTGCAACCCTGAGAGTTCTTGCGGATCCTGATTCAATCCCGGCCCACCTTATTCGCCCGGGCCACGTTATTCCACTCCGCGCTCACCCCGACGGTGTTTTTGGAAGACCCGGCCACACCGAGGCCACCGTTGATTTACTAAAGCTTGCAGGACTTATTCCAGTGGGTGTAATCGCCGAGATGGTTTCTGGAAATGGCGAAATGATGCGACTACCTGAGCTAGTAGAGGTGGGTCAGAGAGAAAATCTTCCGGTGATTAGCATCGAGCAAATCTTTGACTACCGCGAGGTTGCGGAAGCGATTCCAAGCGATGACAGCGTGGAGCGTATTCGATTTGAAGCTGAGGCCATGATGCCCTCAACCCACGGAACCTTCAAGCTTCGCGGCTACTACGACACCAGAACCACGGCTGAGCACGTGGCTATCATGTCCGGTAATCCAACCGGAGAAAACGTTCTGGTTCGGATGCACAGCGAATGCATAACCGGAGAGGCTTTTGGGTCCAAAAAGTGTGAGTGCGGTCCACAGCTGGACTACGCTCTTGACGCAATCGCTAACGACCCCGAAGGCGGAGTGGTGATTTACCTACGCGGCCAAGAGGGCCGAGGAATTGGGCTACTAAATAAGCTCAAGGCATACGCACTGCAGGACACCGGTATGGATACGGTGGAGGCGAATTTAGCTCTCGGACTTCCAAGCGAAGCTCGAGAGTATGGAGCCGCTGTATCAATCCTTAGGGATCTGGGAATCAAGACGGTTCGCCTTATGAGCAATAACCCAGCCAAGATTGACGCACTTGAAATGGCCGGCATCTTGGTCACCGAGTATGTTCCGATTATCGTCGGCCAAGAAGATGAGAACGCCGGCTACCTAGAAACCAAGAGAGACAAGATGGGGCACATCTTGCCGGAGGCAGCAAAAAATGAGCACTAGCGGGGCACCGAAACTAGCCATTGACGCCAGCGGCCTAAAGATCACCATCGTCGCAGCAAGTTGGCACACCGTCATCACCGACGGTTTACTTGCCGGTGCCGGGAGGGCACTCAAAGCCGCTGGCAACTCAGACTACAAAGTGGTGCGAGTGCCGGGCGCTTTCGAACTTCCGCTGGCCGCGCAACTTGCAATCCAAAATGGTGCCGAAGTTGTGATTGCTCTGGGGGTTGTAATTCAGGGAGACACACCTCACTTTGATTACGTCTGCGAAGCAGCAACTGAAGGGCTTACCAGGGTACAACTGGATACTTCGGTTCCGATTGGTTTTGGATTACTCACAGTTTCAAACGAACAACAGGGTCTAGATCGCGCAGGTCTTGAAGGATCTAAGGAAGATAAGGGCGCTGAGGCCGTTGAGGCAGCGGTATTGATGAAGCGGTTATCCTTTTAGTAGTTAGACAAAAGGAGAAATACCATGTTGGAACTTGCCGGAATCATCAAAAGCTTCCTAGTTGTATTGCACCTAGTTGGAATGGCCGCCCTGTTGGGTGGCTTCCTGGTTCAAATCAAAGCCCTAAAGGCAAAGACCGCAGAGATTCTTCCGGCCATGGTGCATGGAGCCTGGACTGCTCTCCTGACAGGAATCTTGCTGGTTGGAGTTCGGGAGTGGGAACTTGCGATGGGCGGCGGCAACGACCTAGATCACAGCAAGATTGCCATCAAGTCGGTAATCGCTCTAATTGTTGTGATTCTCGTGATGCTAAAGCGCAAGCAGAAGCCAGTATCCGGGTCAGTGCTTGGAACTATTGGTGGCCTAACCTTCTTGAACGTAGTTCTTGCAGTCTTCTGGTAAGAAACAATCTCCCGAGCGGGGCCGATGTTCACTTGTTAGCCTTGACTCATGCCGTCTGAAACCCTCGATTCGCCAAGGCTTGGTAACACCCGGGTCACTGGAAAAGAGCAGTTTTATACGCCTCAAGAACTAGCTATTGAACTAGTTGCAGCTGTTGAAAAAACCCTTGGTCCACTAAAGGGCCGAACCATCTTGGAACCGGCCGGCGGCACCGGATCGTTCATCGAGGCCGTTAGAAATTCGGGTGCCACAAAGGTATTGAGTTTCGACATTGAGCCGCTCCACCCTGAGGTTTCCAAGGGGAGTTTTCTCGAACAAGAAATTGACGACGATTCGGTTGTTACGATTTCCAATCCGCCGTTTGGTCGAAACAACGCCCTCAGCGTTCCTTTCTTTAACCACGCGGCAAGCTTCAGTGAAGCAATTTGTTTCATTGTCCCAAGGTCCTGGAGGAAGTGGTCGGTGACCAACCGGTTGGATATGAACTTCGAACTCGAGCTGGATATCAACCTGGACATCGACTACGTCGATGCCGATGGAGAATTGATCTCCACTAAGAATCGGCTGGCAACCTGCTTTCAAATATGGAGAAGGACCAAAACCCCGAGAAGGCCGATTCGCATCAAGGAAATGGGGATAGTTGAAAAAGTATCCCCCGCTGAGGCTGATGTATCGCTCACAATCTTTGGCTACGGCTGCGGTAAACTGAAGACAGAATTTCGACCGGTTGCAAACACCACCCAGATGTTTCTAAAGCTGGTTCATCCAGAAGCTTTGGCGGCCTTGAAGAAAGTCGATTACTCAAAGTTTTACAGGAACACCGCATACACCGAGGCTCTTTCTCTCCAGGAGATCAATTACCTCCTAAATGAAGAAATCTTTGGCGACCCGATGATGGAAAGTAGCAGCTCATGAGCATGGCCCACAGAGGAAGAACCCTCGCGCCCAAGGACACCGGTCCGAAGGCAAAATTCAGCCAGCTAACTCCATATCTGCTTGAGCATAAGGGCGCACTTGGAGTTGCCGTGTTTCTCTCCTTGATTGGCGCGGTGGTGAGCCTTGCTCAACCGCTGGTTGTCGGTCAAATAATCACCTCAGTGCAAGAAGGCCAAGACGTCGGTCAGCTGGCTGGAATCCTTGTGGTTATTATCTTTGCCGCCGGAGTCGCCAGCGGATTTATGTACTACGTATTGGCCAAGGCCGGCGAGGGAGTTGTCCTATCAGCCAGAAATAAGTTGGCTGTTCGGCTGCTAAAGCTGCCAATTTTGGAATATGACCTCAGAAGAACTGGTGATCTGGTCTCCCGAGTTGGTTCAGACACCACTTTGTTGCGGGCTGTTCTAACCCAGGGTCTAATTGATGCCGCCGGAGGCGTCCTTATTTTTGTCGGGGCAATCATCGCGATGGCCTTTATCGATCCTTTCCTTTTATTTTTGACCCTGGCGATGATTTCAGTTGCGGTTATCTCAATCGTCATCTCGGCACGCCAGATTCGCTCCGCAACCACCAAGGCGCAGCAAAGAGTTGGCGATATGGCAGCTTCTGTTGAGAGGGCACTTTCGGCGGTAAGAACAATTCGCGCGGCACGTGCGGAGTCCCGTGAGACCGAGAGCATAAATCACGACGCCAAAGAGGCTTACGTTCAGGGTGTGAAGATTGCCAAGATCAACGCCCTGATATCTCCGATTGCGGGCATCGCCTCCAACTCGGCATTTATCGTTGTGTTGGGCGTTGGTGGTTTCAGAGTCGCAGCTGGAGAAACTTCGGTAGCGGACCTAGTCACTTTTATATTGCTGATGTTTTTGATGATCAGGCCACTGGGTCAAGCATTCGGAGCTTATAGCTCGGTGATGAGCGCCCTGGGTGCTTTAGCGAGAATCGAAGAAATTCTTGTGTTGCCGCTTGAGGAAACCGCCAAAGAGTCAGCCCAGACCGCCAAGCCGAAGAGAACTCAAAACTCAATCGAATTCAAGAAAGTGAGCTTCGGTTATCCATCAACCGAAGATCACCGCGATGGCAAACCGGTTCTTAGCCAGGTCAGCTTCAAAATAAAAAAGGGTGACCGAGTGGCACTCGTTGGTCCATCTGGAGCAGGAAAGTCCACCATCTTGTCACTAATTGAAAGATTCTACGAACCAGACTCTGGAGAAATTTTGCTCGAGGGTGTTCCGGTTCGGGAGCTTTCTAGAGACGCCCTCAGGTCTCAAATTGGCTACGTAGAGCAAGATGCTCCGGTACTTGCGGGCTCCATCAGAGACAATCTGTTGATTGGCTCCCCCAACGCCACCGACGCGCAGCTCAAAGCTGTACTGGGTGAAGTAAACCTCACTGAGGTTCTAAAGCGCGACAAAAGAGGTCTTGACGCTGAGGTGGGCGAAGCGGGAATCATGTTATCCGGAGGAGAGCGCCAGCGATTGGCTATAGCCAGAGCGCTTCTTGCGGCTCCCCCGATTCTGCTGCTGGACGAATCGACCTCGGCACTGGATGGCCTAAACGAACAGCGCATGCGAGAGGCAATTGATGCCGTGGCTCAAGGTCGGACCATGATCGTGATTGCTCACCGCCTATCCACGGTGGTCGATAGCGATCAGATCATAGTTTTGGACCACGGGCAGGTAATTGGTACCGGCACCCACAGCCAGCTGGTGAAATCTACGCCTTTGTATAAGCAACTAGCCAAGCACCAGCTGCTGGTATAAAGAATTTGGCCCATATCTTCGGGCTAGGCTGAATGATATGAGCTACCCACTTCTTGAAGTTCTCGGCAATCCACTAGAGCGAGAAACCGCTCTCGCACTCGATGAAGCGGATGAGCTTGCGTCATTCCGACAGGAATTCTTCATCAAGGATGAAAACCTCTGCTACCTAGATGGAAACTCCCTCGGTCGGCTTCCTAAAAAAACCATCGAGTCGGTGAATCACTTTCTCACCGAGGAGTGGGGAACAGAACTAGTTGATGGTTGGAGTCACTGGATAGACGAAGCTCAGCCGGCAGGAGACTTACTTGGCCGGGCAACTCTCGGAGCAGCGGCCGGTCAGGTTTTAGTTTGTGACACCACCAGTGTTAACTTTTACCAGCTCTGCGTTGCAGCACTCAAGGCAAGACCGGGTAGAAACACAATAATCATAGATTCGGCTAATTTCCCAACCGACAGGTTTATCCTGCAGGGTATCGCCGAACAGTTCGGGCTAAACCTAATAACTCTCGACACCGATGGCTCAGGCGGTCCGGGGTCTGTGAAGGTAAATACGGAGAATGAACTTGTCACCGCTGAACTATTGGCGCCGTTTCTAAGCCAAGACGTGGCCCTGGTAACTATTCAGGTGGTGAACTACAGATCTGGATCGAGGCAAAACATAAAAGCCATAACCGATTTGGTTCGCTCTTTCGGAGGCTTGGTGGTTTGGGATGCCTCACACGCCGGTGGTTCAGTAGAGCTTGATTTTGACGCCAACGGTGTTGACCTAGCGGTTGGCTGCACCTATAAGTACGGCAACTCGGGACCCGGTTCACCCGCCTGGCTCTATGTCCGAAAGGAGTTTCAGGACCGGCTAAACGTTCCGATTCAGGGGTGGTTTGCTCAGGACGATCAGTTCACCATGGGTCCATTCTTTGAGAGAAACCTTGGGATACGCGGCTTCCAGATAGCCAGCCCCTCAATCATGGGGATCCGAGCTGTTCAAACAAGCTACGAAATGATTGAGCGAGCCGGAATTGCCAGGATTGCCAAGAAAGCTGCAATCGGCACCGAGTTGATGATTGCCCTATTTGACGCGTGGCTAGCCCCGCTTGGCTTCGAGCTTTTGACCCCCAGAGACCCGAGCCAACGCGGAGGTCACATCACTGTAAGTCACCCTGAGGCTAAGAGAATTGCAGCGGCCTTGCGAGAGTTTGTCCAGGTGATTCCTGACTACCGGAAGCCAAACACCATTCGCCTAGCTATCTCCCCGCTTCCTACTAGCTACACCGAGGTGTTCGATGGCTTCACTCGAATCAGAGACTCAGTCGAGCGTAAGGATTATGAAAAAATCAAAGATAGCGGAAACCGGGTCACCTAAATGAACAACGAGCACGACAAAGCAGTCACTTACACCAGCTACCTAAAAGTTGATGAGCTACTTCAACTCCAAGAGCCTCTTTCTGATGGTCCCGAACACGACGAGCTTTTGTTTATAACCATCCATCAGGTCTATGAGCTTTGGTTTAAGCAGATGCTTCACGAGTGTGAAGCGCTGCAGGTTGCTCTCGAGGATGGCAACAGCCACCGTTCCCTTTCTCTGCTGGGCCGAATTAGAACCATTATGAAAACTTGCGTTGCTCAACTGGATATTCTAGAAACCATGACCCCGCTTCAGTTCAACTCCTTCCGCGGAAGGCTAAGCTCCGCATCCGGTTTTCAATCGGCTCAATTCAGACAGCTTGAAGCGGTCCTTGGAAGAAGAGATCAGGCAGGAGCAGACGCAACGCCCGGAACCGGAATGGCGATGGCTTCTCACCTAGTGCCGGGATCTTCCGCCAGGGAAAAAGTTGAAGCCGCAATGGCAAGAGCCAGTTTGTATGACTCTGCCCTGAAGTATTTCTCCTATCGCGGTCACGCTATTCCGAAAGAAGTTTTGGAACGCGATGTAACGGTCGGTTATGAACCAAACGAAAAAGTTCAAGATGCACTGCTGGATGCGCACCGCAATGATCCCGAGGCCAACATGGTCGGAGAGGCCCTGGTTGATTTAGACGAAGGTCTGCAGGAGTGGCGCTATCGGCACGTAAAGATGGTCGAGCGAACCATCGGAGCCAAGATTGGTTCTGGCGGCTCCTCCGGGGTGGGATATCTTTCAAGCACCCTATTTAGGCCGATATTTGCTGACCTTTGGGCTATACGCTCGAGGTTCTAAAAACTGGCTCTATCAACCACGTTTTTGACCAGCATCGCGCGGGTCATAGGCCCAACCCCACCGGGGTTTGGGGACAGATAGCCGGCAACGGCTGCTACTCCCGGGTCAATATCTCCCACCAGCTGAGCCTGGCCACTTGATTCAATTCTCGTTATTCCAACATCTAGAACTACTGCCCCCGGCTTGACCCAATCGGTCTTCACGAAGTGTGGGACACCAACTGCCGCCACCACGATATCGGCTCGACGAACCGACCCCGGTATGTCTTTACTCCCCGAATGAAGCAAAGTTGCCGTGGCATCAATTCCTCTTCTGGTTAGAAGCAAACCCAGTGGTCGACCAACCGTGATGCCTCTTCCGATCACGGCAACTTCTTTACCTGCGATTTCGATGTCGTAGCGACGAAGTAATTCAATGATTCCCGATGGGGTGCAGGGAAGTGGTGAGTTCATCTCACCCGAGACATTCAAAACAAGTTTTCCAAGATTTATTGGGTGCAGGCCATCGGCATCTTTGTCTGGGTCCATAGCTTCTAGGAGCTCGTTAGTGTCGACTCCCAGTGGAAGTGGGAGCTGGACAATGTATCCGGTGACCTCGGGTGACTCGTTTAATTCACGCACTGCACTAAATATGTCGGCCTTTGATGCACTGCCGGGCAAATCAATTCGAATGGAGCTTACGCCAACCTCGGCACAGTCGCGGTGCTTACCAGAAACGTAGGAGTGTGAGCCGGGGTCATCGCCAACGAGTAAGGTTCCAAGCCCGGGAGTTATCCCTGATTTTTTTAGCTTGGCTACGCGCTCGGAAAGTTCTAACTTGATGGCTTTAGCAGTTGCACGGCCATCAAGAATGATCGCGTTCAAGAACTACCAGTTCTCCAGACCCGAGTAAAGCGGGAACTGGTCGGTTAGCTTTCGAACTCTCGCCTGTAGGGCAGGAACATCCGGGTTGGACATTAGAACCTGGGCAATGATTTCTGCGACCTCGGTGAACTCGGTTGCTCCAAAGCCCCGGGTTGCCAGTGCCGGCGTACCGATGCGAACACCGGAGGTCACCATAGGAGGTCGTGGGTCGTTAGGGACTGAGTTTCGGTTTACGGTAATTCCAACCTCGTGAAGCAGGTTCTCAGTTGTAATTCCATCAATTGGGGAGTTTCGAAGGTCAACCAGAACCAGGTGAACATCAGTTCCTCCGGTCAAAATAGACACCCCGTTCGCCTTTACATCCGGGGCAACTAGGCGCTCTGCGATGATTCTGGCTCCCTCTATGGTGCGCTCTTGACGCTCTCTGAACTCTTCGCTCATGGCAGCCTTGAAGGCCACTGCCTTAGCCGCGATCACGTGCATGAGTGGTCCACCCTGCTGACCCGGGAAAACGCCCGAGTCAACTTTCTTGGCAAGCTCGGCCTTGGAAAGAATCAAACCTGATCTTGGCCCACCCAAGGTTTTGTGAACGGTTGTCGAAACGACGTCTGCGTATGGAACAGGAGATGGGTGAACACCGGCAGCAACCAGTCCGGAGAAGTGAGCCATGTCTACCCATAGCTTTGCTCCAACTTCATCAGCGATTGATCTGAAGGCTGCAAAATCTAAGTGGCGGGAATACGCAGACCAACCTGCGATTAGAACAGCGGGCTTGGTTTCGATTGCGCGAGAACGAACAATGTCCATGTCAATTAGGTTTGTGTCGGGGTGTAGCTCGTAAGCGTGAGCGTCATACATCTGTCCCGAGAAGTTCAGTCTCATTCCGTGGGTCAAGTGTCCACCGTGAGCTAGGTCAAGTCCAAGTATTCGATCTCCGGGTTTTGCAATCGCCATCATCAAAGCTGCGTTTGCTGTTGCACCAGAATGCGGCTGTACGTTGGCGTGCTCCGCTCCAAAAAGTTCCTTGGCACGATCGCGAGCTAGGTTCTCTGCAATGTCAACTGTCTCGCAACCACCGTAGTATCGCTTGCCCGGATATCCTTCGGCGTACTTATTGGTGAGGACAGATCCCTGAGCTTCGAGAATTCCGCGAGAAACAAAGTTCTCCGAGGCAATCATTTCTAGAGTGTGACGCTGACGGTTCAATTCCTGATCTAGAACCGCGGCGATTTCAGGATCAGTTTCGCTAAGGGGCTTGTTAAAACTGGAGGAAAGTTTTGTCTCTAACATTCGGGGCTCCTTAAAGGTCTCTAGTACTTGAGGATGGCCCAGGCGCACGACCAAGTGTCTCTTCGCTCCCCGATGGAATCCCATCTAGTAGCGCCAGTTGCGATATTTCGAGCCTATCAGCCCTCTAAACCCCTGACTTTCAACACGTTGGGGATTCTGTAATCGCAAATACCAGTAGAAGCTAAAATGATTTTAGAAGACAGAAACCTGCCGAAAACGACCTAATTTACGAAATGGCTGAAACACCGGTAGCGATGCTCATTGGGGCGGGCATGATTGCGCTTGGAACCCTGGTGGCTGTGTGGATAGCAATAAGCATCGCTCGTCAGAACCGTAAAGACCGCTCCTTCCCAGAATAAGCTAGGAAGTCTTATGTCTAAGACTGACCTGACCCACTGGGTCCTGACCCTCGTTTGCAAAGACCGTCCGGGAATCGTTCACGCCATTTCGGGCGCAATTGTCGAGGCATCGGGAAACATCACTGAGTCCCACCAGTTCACCTCGGAGGACACCGGCCGCTTTTTCATGAGGCTCCAGATTGAGTCCCCCGCCTCCCGCGAGCAGCTAGAGAAACAAATATCTCCAGTGGTAGGAGAGTTTGGCATGGAGTGGGAACTAGATGTGGTCGGTCGAAAGATGAAGACACTGGTTTTGGCTTCAAAAGCTGCACACTGCCTCAATGATTTGCTCTTTAGACAGCGCTCCGGTCAACTTCCTATTTTGGTCCCAAGAGTTATGGCCAATCACGATTCACTTGGCGAATTAGCAACCTTCTACGGAATCGGATTTGAATCTCACAAGATTGATTCAGCTGCGGACAAGGAACAGTTTGAAAACGAGCTCAGAAAATTAATTCAATCCGAACAGATCGAATTGATTGTTTTGGCTAGGTTCATGCAAATTCTTAGCCCGGAGTTTTGTGAAGAGTTTGCCGGCAAGATCATCAACATCCACCACTCCTTCCTTCCCGGATTTAAGGGAGCTGATCCCTACGCCCAGGCACACACTCGTGGAGTAAAACTAATTGGTGCCACCGCTCACTTTGTGACAAGCGACCTAGACGAGGGACCAATCATCGAACAAAATGTTGTTCGAGTAGAACACGGCGATTCCAGAAATCACCTGCTCGCTATCGGACAAGACGTCGAGTCCAAGACGCTTAGCCAAGCGGTCCGTTGGTTCGCGGAGCGCCGAGTGCTTCTCGATGGTGCCAGAACTATTATCTTCAGCTAGATAAGACTCCTGGGATTCCTCGCCTGGAAATAACCAACCCCGCCCCCAGGGCAAATAAACCAATCGCCAAAAGCCCAAAGATTAGGCCGTTCGAACCGTCCCCAGGCTGGAAGCTCGCCGCCGGAATAGTCACCGTTTGACCTGCCTGCGGGAGCGAACTGGCCGGAGGGCTGGTGAAAATACCAGGGGCGAAGAGCTCTTCATCGAATCCGTTCCCCGATGGCTCCCCCTGCGGGCTAGCCTCTTGTGACGGATTGGCCTCAGCAGGCTCATTGGAATTAACCGCTACCTGCTCGCCAACTAAAGGCTCGGGTTGCTCAACTACACCGAAAGGTGAGGCCGGCTCTTCTCTCAACACCTCTTGGGCTGGAGCCGGAGCGATCTCCTGAAATACCTCTTGCTCGGGCTCGTTTGCTGCCGGTTCACCCGGTTGTTCAGTCGGGGCTGGTTCCAAAACCAGCTCATCAACTGGCTCCGGTTCTGGTTCAGCTGGGTCAGGCGTTGGCGGTTCTGGAATTGCGGCGAAAAAATTCGTGGCAAGGATTGAAGAAGGCCCCGAGTTACCGCTTTCGTCAGAAACTGAAAGTGCCTTGATGCTGAGAGTGAAGTTGCTTGGCTCGCAGCCTTCGGTTGTCAGTTGCCATGCGGTTGCGGTGATCTGACTAAGGCCTATGAGACTGCAGCTTTGACCATCCGCGTTGAATTCAATGTCTGTCAGCTCAAAGCCAAAAATCTCTTCTGTAAATTCCAGAGCTGCGCCAGCAAGACTTACCTCGCCCCAGGTTGCCGAGGGCGCCAGTGTGTCAATCAAAACTTTCTCCGAACTAATTTTCTCAATTGGGCCCGATACCTCAGAACTGGAAACCGAATCAGCTTTTATCCCAATCGAAACTTCACCGTCAGCGCATTCGGTTAGAAGAACCCGGTGGCTTTCCTCGGCGCCTGAGAGTGTAAGGACACCGCAGGTCCCGGCGCTGTGAACAACTTCTAAATCCGACTCGTCGAAACCGGTCACGGCTTTATCAAACTCAACTTGAAAGCTCACCTGGTTTCCAGATACCACCGAGGAGATTGAGCTGACCATCGGAGCTAACTGGTAGCGGAGAATTACCTGGCCGGACCCTGGCCATATGCCCTGGGAGTGAACCACATTTGAAATAAGTGCTTGATCGGTATAGGAAGATCCGCCACCTCCGCCGCCGGCGTCGGTGCAGCAGGGGTCGGTGTCTGAACCTCCTCCGCCGCCCCCGAAGTAGCCGCCGCCACCACCACCTCCGCCATAAAGCTCGCTGGAACCCCCGGTTCCACCAACCCCGAGGTTGCCATCGAGTCCGGCGCTTCCGCTTCCATTGGCTGCACCCCCGATGCCTCCCGAGTCTTGAGAACCACCGCTACCACCGAACCCCTGAGCGGTTCGACCGTTTAGGGCCACCAAGCCGCCTCCCGAACCTCCACCGGAACCAAGTCCCGCACCTCTGGCACCGCCACCACCAGCGACCACAATTCTGGAAGAAGGATCTAGCCCGGTTCGGATATCCGATGCTCCTCCGCCGGATCCCTCCATGTCGGACCCCGACCCTGCGGTGCCTCCTCCGTTGAAGCCACCTGGCGCACTGGCGCCACTTCCTCCTGCTCCCCCAACAAAGACGTACAGCACATCGGGTATTTGCGTTAGGGTTCCGGTGACCTGTCCTCCGCCACCGCCACTTTTTCCACCCTGGGCACCCGAGACTTCAAAGGTTAGGTTCTTGGCGTTTCGCGGAGGCAAGAATGTCTCCATCTGACCGCTAAAACTAAAGGTCACCGCGCACTCATCCCCCATGCAGTTTTCGACCACGCTGGCCGAGGCCGCAACGGGAGAAAGGAACCCGAAGGATAGGGCTAGAACTGAAACTAGGGGAAGGCGATTTTTAGCGGACCATTTATTCATGGCGCAAATGTAAAACCCCTGACCGATTATCGGTCAGGGGTTTTACACAGTGTGAATTACTTCAGGCGCGCTGTTAAATTCTCTGCTAGTGACGCCATGAACTCTTCGGTTGTTTGATAGGCCTGTCCGCCGCCAACGAGCGAAGAAAGATCCTTGGTCATCTTGCCCGACTCAACGGTCTTGATAACAACGTCTTCCAGGGTCTCGGCAAAGCTTGCAACCTCAGGTGTTCCATCCAACTTGGCGCGGTGCATAAGTGCGCGGGTCCAGGCGTAGATCGAAGCAATTGGGTTGGTTGAGGTTTTCCTACCGGCCTGGTGCTCACGGTAGTGACGAGTCACCGTTCCGTGCGCTGCCTCCGCCAGTGCAGTTTTGCCATCCGGGGTAGTTAGCACCGAGGTCATAAGGCCCAGCGAGCCAAAGCCCTGAGCTACGGTGTCTGACTGAACGTCGCCGTCGTAGTTCTTGCAGGCC